>NZ_BPQM01000025.1 GCF_022179245.1 Methylobacterium gregans | reverse complement strand
CCCTTCACCGCCAGTTTGAGCATCCGGTCGAAGGCCTTGACGATGCCGGTATTGAGGCTGTGCTCGCGCGCCACGGTGCCGGCCTTGAGCAGCTCCTGCTCCAGGGTGACGCCGCTCGCCGTCTCCAGCACGTCCCAGCCGTCCTTGGTGTCCTGGACACGGGTGTCGGCGCCCGCGCCCGCCACATGCGCTGAGGCCGTCTGCGCCATGCCGAAGCCGGCACCGGCCAGCACCTGCGCGAAGGGCGTCACGTCCCGGGCCTTGTAGTCCGGCGTGTTCGCGTTCGCGACGTTGCCGGCGATGGTCGCCTGCCGCACCGCCAGGTGGCGGGCCTGCATCGAGGCGAGATCGAACAGGTAGATTCCGCTCATGCCGCCTCCCCCTTCCTGCCATGCGCCACGGATCCGGGACCCGGAATCGGGCCTCCCATGGATCAGGGGTGTAGGTCCGCAATCTTGCACGGGGCTGGCCCCGCCTCGCCTTGACAGCCCGTGCCGGGCGCCGCACCGCTCGGACTTGGCCCGGACCACGAGGAACTGCCGCCCAAGATGCCGGAAGAGCTGCCGGAAGATCTGCCGGAAGGCGTGCTGGAAGGAGCCCGGGGCGCGTTGCCGGACCCCGACGCGGGCGCGCCGGACCAGGACGCGCGTGTTCCCGTCACGGCCCGCTACGCGGGGGGAGCCGCGGCGGGCGGGCGCGAGGGCGAGCACGTGGTGGCGGCCAAGAACCGCTGGGCCCGCGCAGTGCTGGGTTTCCGCGATCTGGCACCCGAGACTTGGTACGCCCTCGACTTCACCCTGGCCTGGGATCCGGCGGAGCGGGCGGGTGCCGCCCTCGACTTCGCGCTGGCCGGTTTCGACTTCCTCGCCCCCGACGGGTCGAGCCTCGATTTCGAATCCGTGCCGGGGCTGGTGCGCACCCTGCCGGACCCCCACGGGATCTGGCTGCCGGGTCCCGCCTACCGGCCGGAGGGCGCCCGCGCGGCGGCGCTCCGCCTCGCCTTCCGGGTGCCCGCGCCCGCCAGCGACCTCGCCCTCGGGTTCCGCTCCTGGCGCAACACCGCGCCGTTCCGGGTCTCGGGCGTGCGCCTGCGCCCGGTCTTGACCGGGCCGGAGGCCGCTCCCGCGGTCGCTGTGCCCCGCCGCCGGCTCGGGCCCGAGCCGCTGGTGCTTGCACAGGCCCTGGTGCCGGGCGCCGGCCTCGTCCTGCGCGGCCAGATCTTCTCCGAGCGCCCCGACGAGCACGCGGCCTATGCGGGCGTCCTCTACCGGGACGCGGCGGGGGCGGAACTGCCCCTGCCCTATCCGGACACCGTCTCGGTGCCGGGCCACGGCGCCTCGGTGAACCTGCCGGCCAAGCCGCAGGCGCGCCGCTTCACCCTCACGCTGCGTCCGCCGCCCGGTGCGGTCTCGGTCGAGCTCGGCTTCCGCACCTGGGAGGAGGCGGACGAGGAGCCGCCCGCGGTCGAACTGGTCGCCGCCCCCGAGGTGGCGCTGGAGCAGGCGCTTCGCCTGGAGAGCCTCTGCGGGGACGACCTCCTCGACGGACCCGCCTTCCTGGCCCGGCTCGCCGAGCGCCTCGGCCTGGAGCCCGGCGCCGAGGCCGGCTGGCTGCCCGGAGCGGCGGAGAGCGGCACGGCCGGGGAGAGCGGCGCGGCCGAAGTGGCCCCTGCCCCCGCCCCGCTCGGCCGGGCCCGCGCCCTGCGCCAGGGCCCGGAGCGCACGGGACGCGGGGCGGACGGCCGCCCGGTCCTGCGCCTCGCCGGCCTGGCCGACTGGGCGCTCCCCGACCCGCCGGACTGGCGGGCCGACCCCTACCGCTCGGTGCCCTGGCGCCTCGACTACCAGTCGCTCGCCTGGCTGTCCGCTCTGGGCGACGCGGCGCCCGCGCTCGCCGCCGCCTGGGCGGGCGAGAACCCCTGGGGCCAGCCCGCCGACCCGCTCAGCCTGCACCCGGCGGCGCTCAGCCTCCGGGCCGAGGTGCTGGCCGGCCTCGCCGCCGGGCCGCTGCCGGCGGAGGAGGCCGGTCTCCGCCTGGTCCTCGTCGGCGCGGCGGCCCAGCACGGCGTCGCCCTCGCCGAGATCGTCGGGCAGAACGCCTTCGGGCGCTCGCTGCACGGGGTGCAGGCGGCCGCCGCCCTCCTCTCCGTCGCCCGCGCCCTGCCCCGTCTGCCGCTGGCGCCGTTCTGGGATTCGCTCGCCCTGCGCGTCCTCGGCGAGGCCGTCGCCGCCCTGATCGGCCCGGACGGGCGCTTCGCCGACCCGGCGCTGCAGCGGCGACTCGACCTCGTCGGCCTCGGTCGGGCCCTGGCAGCCTGCCTCGACGGGGAGGCGCCGGGCCCGGACATCGCCGCCCGGGTCGAGGCCGGGCTCGGCGGTCTCGCCGGGCTCCTCGATCCAGGCGGGCGGCTGCCCCCCTTCGGCGACGCTCCGCCGGCCGGCGACGAGGCGGCCTGGGTCGCGCGGCTCCTGGCCCGCGGCCCCGACCTCGTCGCCGCGCGGGAGGCCGCGCCGGCGCCTGCCCGCGCGGGCGGCTTCGCCCACGACACGCTGAGCGCCCGCGCCGACGCGGTCGGGCGCGGGGCGGCGCATTTCGCCTGCACCTTCGCAGCCCCGCAGGGCCACGCCGACTGCACCTCCTTCGTGCTCGCCGCCGACGGCGTGCGCTGGATCGTGGAGGCGGGCGGCTCGGAGAGCCTGGAGACCGGACCGGCGCGCCACTACCTCGTCTCGGCCCGGGCCCACAACGTCGCCCTGCTCGACGGGCGCGAGCCCGCCGCGGGGCCGGCCTGGAACGCGGGCAGCGTGCGCCTCGACGGCGCCGCCGCCCACCGCATCGAGACGCGGCTGCACGGGCCGGACGTCGCCCATGCCCGCCTCTTCCTGCTGCTCGACGACCTCGACGGGATCGCGGTGATCGACCGCTTCCGGGGACCGGCTTCGGCCGCGCTCGCCTTCGAGGGGCTGCTGCATCTGGCGCCCGAGGCGATCGTGGCGCTGTCGGGCCCGCGCCGGGCGCTGGCGCAGCAGGGCGCGCGCCGGCTCAACCTCGTGCCCTGGATCGCCGAGGGCCGCGCCGCCGGGCTGACGCTCGTCAACGGCCGCAACGAGCACCCGGGCGCGCTCCAGGGCTTCGTCGCCGGCCCGCGGGGATTGGTGCCGGCCAGCACCCTCGCCTACGCGGTCGCGGGCCGGGGGACGGTGTGCGGCGGGATGCTGATCGCGACGGACCTGGCGGTCGAGGAGCGGCTGACGCGGCTGCTCGCCGGTGAGGCGTTCGGGGCCTTCCTGGCGGGCTGAGCGGCGGGGTCGGCGGGGGCGTGAGTGCGCTTACGAGCGCACCTCGCGCTTGGGCACGAAGTTCATCTCGTCCACCAGCACGTCCTTCACCACCTCGGCGCCCAGCCGGGTGTTGACGGCGGTGCGGACCTCGGCGAGGCGCTTGGTGATGTCGTACTTGGCGAGCTTGCGGAAATCGAGGCTTGGGTCGGCGTAGATCTGCCGGAAGGCCTCGTCGACCACGAAGGCGTTGGGCGGCACCGGCAGGGTGTGCATCAGGCGCGCGTCGGCGGTGAAGACCAGCACCGCGATGACGTAGCCCTGAACCTTGCCCTCCGCGATCATCGGAACGTTGATCGGCGCGAGCTTCTGGTACTGGAGGCCTTCCAGATAGGCCTCCGTCTTCTTGGCGAAGAGGCCGCCGCCCCAGGTCACCGCCCCGTAGCAGGAGGCGATGGTGACGGCGCAGATCCAGAGGCCGGTGACGAGGATCTTCATGCGCTGAATCCGGATCCGGGGCCGCTTCCGAGCCGCGCCGTGTAGGTGCCGTCGGACTCCTGGCTGAGGGCCGCCGCGGCCAGCGTCTCGCCGATCTCCTCGACCGCGCGCAGGTGCAGCGCCACCACCTCCTGGTTGCGCGCGAGCTTGTCGCGCAGGCGCGCGAGGTGGATCGCGGTGGCGGCGTCGAGCGAGGCCGCGTCGAGGTCGCGGGTCAGCCGGGTGAGTTCGAGGAGGCTCCGGCTCTTGGCCCGGTTGAGCTCGGCGTGGTCGAGGGGGGCGCGGGCGACGAGCGCCTCGGTCTCGGCCTCGACGGTCTCTTCCAGGCGCTTCAGGGCGGCGATCAGCATCGCGGGTCAGACCTTCGGGGTGGCGGGGTCGGTCGTCTGTTGGGCCGGCTCGACCGCCGGATGGGCCTTGTCCATCATCTTGGCGATCCCGATGCCGCCGGCCTTGGCGATCTGCTGGCCGATCTGCTCGGCCAGCATCGACTTCCAGATGTGGCCGGCATTGCCCTTGCCGAACACGGTCTCGGCCTTGTCGGGCATCATCGCCTCGACGAATTGCTGCAGGACGAGGCCCTCGAACTTCTTGTAGGGGTCGCTGACCGGGCCGGCGCCCGCCAGCGTGGTCTGGTTCTGCAGGCTGGTGAGCGAGCCGCGGGCGTCCAGCGGCATGTGCAGCGCGAGGCCCGCCGCCCGCACGGCGTCGGTGAAGGCCGCCGGGTCGCCGGGCGCAGAGAGCTTGGCCGCGGCCTCCTGGTAGCGCTGCGGGTCGGCGGCCTTCGCCACGTCCATGACGATGTCGGTGGGCGGGGAGATGCTCATCGGTTCTTCCGCACGGCACGGCTGTGCCGGATCCTGGCCTGATATCCTGCTCCCTGTCCTAACCCCCCTGGCTTACGGGAGGCTTGCGTCCCCGGGGCGGCGCTGGCTGAGCCCGTCCAGGCGGTCGAGGATCTCGCGGCGCTCATGCTCCCGGGCCTGCGCCGCGGCGGCGCGCTCGACCAGCGCCTCGGAGCGCTTCTCGGCGAGGCCCCGCTCGCGCAGGTGCTCCGCCTGCCGCTCGATCTCGCCCGCCACCGCGTGGGCCTGCGCCGCCAGACCCTGCAGGCGGCGGTTCGCCGCGCCGAGCAGGAGGTGCCCGAACTGACCGGCACCGAGCGCACCGAGGAGCGCGGCCCGCTCGGCCTCGAGGGCGGCGGCGCGGTCGCGGGTGTGGGCGAGCTCGGTCTCGGCGGCGCGGCGCATCTGCGCCTGGACCCGCATCAGCCGCTCGGCCCGCTCCAGGCGCCGGGGATCGTGGGCCATGGAGCGCCTCTATCCCTGCCGCAGCCAGGCGGCGTAGGTCTGAAGATACTGCATCATGATCTCGCCCCCGAGATAGTAGAGCATCAACAGGCCGCCGAACATCACGAACGGGGTCGCGATGAAGTACACCGGAATGCTCGGCGTGAGCTTGTTCACGAAGCCCGCCGCGAGGTTGACCACGATGGCGTAGATCACGAAGGGGGCGGTGATGCGCAGGCCCAGCATGAAGGCGTCGGCGACCTGATCGACCACCCGCACCAGGGCGGTCTGGCTGCCGATCCCCTCGCCCGGCGGGATCCGGGCGTAGGATTCGACGAGGCCGCGGAACAGCTCCCAGTGCAGGTCGCTGGCGAAGAGCAGCGCGGTGGCGGTGACGAGGATCAGCGAATCGATCGCCGGCACCGGGTCCTGGCCCTCGACCGGCGCGCCCGGCATGGCGCCGAAGCCCACCATGGTCGAGGTCGCGTTCATCACGGTCTCCAGGACAACGAGGAAGATCCGGCCGAGGAAGCCGATGAGCAGGCCCGTGACCGTCTCGGTGAGGATCCAGTAGAGCGTCTGCCCCGGCGCTTGGCCGGAGAGCTTCTGCTGGAACAGCGGCAGCAGCAGCGGCGCCAGCGCCAGCGAGACGGCGCCCGCCACGAGCAGCCGGACCTGCTGGGGCACCCGCGGGCTGGAGAAGCCCGGCACCACCAGAAGGCAGCCGCCGATCCGGCAGAAGATCAGGAACACGCCGAGGAAGGTTTCCGGGGCGGCGTTCATGCGCGCGCGTTCCCCCTCCCCCCTCTCCCGCGGAGGGGGGAGGGAGAATTGCTGCGCCTCACGAGACCGTCCCCAGCGCCTTGATCTCGACGCCGCGGGCGATCTCCAGATGCGAGAGCACCGGCAGCGTCGGGAAGATGCGCTCGATGATCATGCGCACGTAGGGGCGCGCGTCCGGGGCCGTGACCAGCGCGAAGCCGTGGACTTGGCGTTGGCGCTCGCGGATGGCGGCGGCGGCCTCGCTGCCGAACTGCTCCACGAGACGCGGGTCGATGTCGAACTCGACAACCTCGCCCTTGGCGTCCCGCTTCAGGCTCTGGTGGAAGGAGAGGTCCCAGTTCGCCCCGAGCCGCAGCACGTTGAGCACGCCGTTCTCGGCCAAGTCCCCGCAGATCTGCTGACTGATCCGCATCCGCACGTGCTCGGCGATCTGCTCGGCGCGGCGCGCGTGGGGCGTGATCTCGGCCACCGCCTCCAGGATCAGGTGCAGGTTGCGGATCGAGACGCGCTCGGCCAGCAGCAGCTTCAGGACCGCCTGGAGCCCCGAATAGGAGATCTGCGCGGGCGCGATCTCGTCGAGCAGGCGCTTGTACTCGGGCTCCAGCCGGTCGAGCAGGCCGCGCATGTCCTTGTAGGACAGGAACTGGGGCAGGTTGTTGCGGATGACTTCCGAGAGGTGGGTGAGCAGCACCGAGGCGCCGTCGATCGGCTCGAAGCCGGTGCGGCGCACCTCCCCCGCGTAGGAATCCATCACCCAGAGCGCCCGCATGCCGAAGGCGGGCTCGCGCACCTCCTCGGCCGGCACGTCGGGCTTGGGCCCGTCGCCCACCACCACCAGCATCTCGCCGGGGCGCATCTCCTGGGTTGCCACCACGGTGCCGTGGATCAGGATCTGGTAGCTCTTGGGCGGCAGCGCCACGCTGTCGGTGAGCTTGATGTCGGGCACGACGAAGCCGTACTGCCGGGCGAATTTCTTCCGCATCTTGGCGACGCGGTGGGAGAGTTCCGCGTGGCTCGCCTGGATCTGCGCCGCGACCTGGCGCCCGAGGATCAGCTCGATCTCCGGGGTCTTGAGGGACTCCTTGACCGATTCGGCGGCCGCAGCCTGCGCCTTGGCCTCCGCCTCCTCGGCGACCTTGGCCTCGGCCAGCGCCTTACGGGCCGCCGCCCGCTGCGGGATCACGTAGGCGATGAAGCCCATCAGGGCGGAGAGCGCCACGAAGGGCAGGAAGGGCAGGCCCGGCACCAGCGCGAAGACGAACATCAGGGCCGAGGCGACCATCAGCGCGCGCGGATAGGCGCCGAGCTGGCCGAGCACCGCCTCCTCGGTGGCGCCGCGCGTGCCGCCCTTCGAGACGAGCAGGCCCGCGGCCAGCGACACGATGAGCGCCGGGATCTGCGAGACGAGGCCGTCGCCGACCGAGAGCTTCACGAACACGTCGGCGGCCTGGCCGAGCGCCATGCCGTGGCGCGTGGTACCGATGATGATACCGCCGAAGACGTTGACTGCGATGACGATGAGCGAGGCTACCGCCTCGCCGCGCACGAACTTGGAGGCGCCGTCCATCGAGCCGAAGAAGGCGGATTCCTCCTCCAGCTCCCGGCGGCGGCGCTGGGCCTCCTTGTCGTCGATCAGCCCGGCGTTCAGATCGGCGTCGATCGCCATCTGCTTGCCCGGGATGGCGTCGAGGGTGAAACGGGCGCCCACCTCCGCGATGCGGGTCGCGCCCTTGGTGATGACCAGGAAGTTGACCGTGATCAGGATCACGAAGACCACGATCCCGATCACGAAGTCGCCGCTCATCACGAACTGCGAGAAGCCCTGGATCACGTGGCCTGCGGCATCGACGCCCTTCTGGCCGTTGGCCAGGATCAGGCGCGTCGTGGCGATGCCGAGCGCGAGCCTGAGCAGGGTCGCGATCAGCAGCACGGTCGGGAAGGCGGAGAATTCGAGGGGCTTCTGGATCCAGAGCGCCACCATCAGGATCAGCACCGAGAGCGCGATCGAGAAGGCGAGCCCGACGTCGATGAGGAGCGCGGGGACCGGCAGGAACAGGACCGCCAGGATCGCCACGATGCCGGCCGCGAAGCCGAAATCCCGCCGCGACTTCTTTTCCAGGCCGAGCGCCGCACCCGCCGCCATGAAGGATCCCCCACGTCGCGACGCAGCCGTCGCCCGCATCTCACGGGAGGCTTGTCGCGCGGCAAGCTTGCGCGGGGATGGGGCGGGCGCGGCCCCGGGTCAGAACCCGTTGGCGATCCGCCCATAGGCGAGTTCGGCGAAGCTCGTGAGCTGGGCGCCCATGAAGGTGCCGGTGACGAGGAGCACGAGCAGCACCACCACGATCTTCGGCACGAAGGTGAGGGTCGTCTCCTGGATCTGGGTGAGCGCCTGCAGCAGCGCGATCACGATGCCGACCGCCATCGCGGCGCCGACCGCGGGACCTGCCGCCACCAGCACCGTCCAGATCGCGGCGCGCACGAGCTCGAGGGCATCGACCTCGTTCATGACGTCACACCAGTCTCCACGGAGCGAGTCCGCCCATCCCTACCGCGAACCGACCGTCAGGACACCGAGACGCCCGATTGCAGCAGCACGGTGCGGCCGTCGGTCAGCGTCGCCAGCGCGCCGTCGCCCGTGACCTTCACCGACTGGACCGTGCCCGAGGTGGTGCCGTCGGCCGAGCTGAGGGTGCGGCCGACGATCGAGTCGGCCTGATCGAGGAAGCTCGAGGTCAGGAGCGAGTCGAGCTTCTTGTTGGTCTGCGTCGCCTGCTCGACCTGCGACAGGGTGGCGAGCTGGCTGACATACTCGGTCCCGTCCATGGGCTTGGTCGGGTCCTGGTTCTTCAGCTGCGTCATGAACAGCGTCAGGAAGGTCTCGGCGTTGAGCTTGGCCCCGACCGAGCTGGTGGCCTTGGCGGCCGCCGCCGTGGCGGCGGTCGTGCTCGTGGTGCTGGTCACGTCCATGGCGGTCAGATCTCCGGTTCGGGGGCGTGGTCCGGCCGGAGGCCGGCGGCGAGGAGGCGCGGCGCGCGCGCAGCGGCAGGGACCGGCATGTGCCCGGGACCGGCGCTCCGGCGCGGACGGGTCTCGAAGCGCACGGCCGGGCTCTGAGCGGGCGCGGACGAGCCCCGTGGGCGGCGCGGCGCGGCCTCCGGCCCGGCCCGGAGCGCGGGCGGCGCCGGGGTGGGCGCGGCGCCCGACGCCGCCAGCAGGGCGGCCTCGGCCGGGTAGAGACCGCGGATCGCCTTGAGAGCCTCGAACAGGCGGTCTGCCTCGATCAGCCCCTGGACGGCTGCGAGCCCGGCATGGATCGCCGCGTCGCGGGTCGCCGCCAGGATGCCGGCCTGGAGCCCGGCGCAGAGGTCGCGGGCGGGGCCGGCATTGGCCGGGTCGATCAGCAGGGTCTGGGCCGCGAAGTAGAGCTGGCGCAGCGGCGTGGTCGCCTCCTCCGCCTGGAGCACGTGGCCCTCCAGCAGGAAGGCCGCGTCGTTCAGGAGCTCGATGCCGACCTTTCGGTCGACGCGCAGCACCGCGCCGTTGATGAAGACGCGCTCTCCGGCGCGCAGCGAGAGATGCATGGTCCGCCCCATCCCCGGCTCACTGCAGGCCGTCGCGGATCGAGGTGTTCACCTCGATCAGCGCCGCGAGGCTGCGCTCGGGAGCGCCCAGGGCCTCGCCGGCCTCGCGCATGATCCAGGTGCCGATCGAGACGAGGTCGGCCTTGAGCGCGTCCGGCAGGGCGTTCTCCGGGTTGAGCAGGTCCGTGAGCAGCACGTTCCAGAGGTCCTGCACGAAGCCGATCGCGGCGGTGCGCTCCGGGCCCCGCTCCCCGCGCGCCTCGACGGTGCGCAGGAGGTGGAGCGCCCGGTCGAAGGCCGTGCGCTCGCGCTCGCGGGCGAGCTGCGGCGCGTCCTCCAGGATCTCGGAATAGGAAAATCGATACATCGCGTGCCTTCTCGGTGGCAAGTCGCCTGGGCAGGTCGGCTGGCGGGACGTCCCGGGCGCGCCCCGAGGGACGCGCGGCGGGCCGCCCCCGGGGCGGCGTCAGAGGAAGTTCACGAGGCTGAGCTGGCGCAACTGCGAGGTCAGCGCGTAGGACATCTGGATCTGGGTGGTGAGGGTGTCGACGCGGGTCTTGGCCTCGGCCGGATCGACCGCCTCCAGGTCGCCGACCGCGCTCGACAGCAGGGTCTTCTGCGCGTCAAGGCGGGTGTTGGCCGCGGTGATCAGGGCCTGCGAGCGGCCGAGATCGGCCTGCATCGACACGAGGCCGCCGCTGCCCTCGCCGAGGAGGCCGATGACCCGGGAGGTCGCGACGGTCTGCGCGGCGGTGGAGAAGCTGGAGAGCCCGAGATCGGTCGAGACGATGTAGGCCATCGCGAGCCGGGCGAAGGGCTGGGCGTCGGCGCTCGCCCCCGTGGCGACGGTCTCGCTCAGCGAGATCCGGCTCGTCACCGCGCCGCTCGCCGCAGAGACCCCGGCCCAGGCCGCGTCCGCGAAGCGCGGGGCGACGTAGGTGTCGAGGAAGGTCTGCATCTGCGCGGCGCTCGCGTTGGCCGCCGCGGGGCTGCCCGGCGCGAAGCCGAAGAAGGTGGTGAAGTCGGCCGCGATCCCGGACCGCAGCGTCGCGATCGCCGTGTCGGCGACCGGCGCCGTGCCCGAGTTGATGCCTCCGAAGACGTACTGCCCGGCGACCGCGGTGTTGAGCGCCGCGGTGAGCGTGGGAAGCTGGTTGCCCGCGCTCACCGCCACCGCGGCGCGCTGCCCCTCCGGCTGGCCGACGAGACTCTGCAGCAGCGTGTCGGCGGCCGACTGCATCTGCGCCAGCGCCGACTGGCTGGTCTTGAGCCGCAGCGCGGTGACGCCGTTGCCGTCCTTCAGCGCGTCGATCTCGGCGCCCTGCTGGCGCAGCCCCAGGCTGGTGCCGACCTTCGTGCCGAGTGCGAGCCCGATATCCGCGTAGCGCCCGGTCGCGATCTCGGTATTGGCCCGCGCGAGGTCGGTCTGCAGACGGGCGAGCCCGGTGCGCGGGGCGTTCCAGAGGTTGATGCTGGAGATGTAGCTCGTGGTCATCATGGCCTAACGCACCGCGTCCATGAGGGTCTTGAGGAGGTCGTCGACCACGGTGAGGATCTTCGCCGAGGCCGTGTAGGAGCGCTCCAGCTGCAGCGTGAGCGCGGTCTCGTCGTCACCGTTGACGCCGGCCACGTTCGACAGGGCGTCCGTCGCGCGCGACAGCAGGGTCGCCTGGTACTCGGCGTCCGCGGCGACGTCCTTGCGCTGCTGCGAGAGCCAGCCCGCCGAGGCGGCGGCGAAGCCCGCGAGCGTCGCCGCCCCCGAGATGTCGGTGCCGGTGCCGATCGTTCGGGCGGCGGCGAGGTTCCCTGTCAGGATGGTCAGGCGCGCCGCGTAGCCCGCCGCGCCGGTGGTGTTCACCACCGTGTCGTCGCTGTAGATGCCGCCGTCGCGCAGGCGGCTCACCGCGCCGCCCTGCTGCGGGTCGACCCGGGCCGCGACGCGGACCCCCGCCGCGCTCGCCCCCGTGAACAGCCCCGGGACCGTGCTGGCGGGCGTGGTCGTGGGATCCGTCTCCGCGAAGGCCGCGACCAGGGCGGACGCGATCGCGTCGAGCTGCCGTCCATACTCGACTGCGGGCCCGTCACGCAGCGCGGTCAGGCCGGCGATGCGGCCGGAATGCAGGGGCATCGCCGTCGTCGCGCCGGTCACCGCCACGCCGTCGACCGTGACGGCGTTGCCGGGCGGCGCCGCGTTCGGGTCGAAGGCCACCGTGCGGGCGCCGCGCTCGTAGAGGGCCGCGCCGCCGTCGGTGTAGATCGCCATCCCGCCGTCGGGACGCGTGAGCGTGGTGATGCCGATCTCGGCCGCGAGCTTCGTCAGAATCCGGTCGCGGTCGTCGAGGCTGTCGGTGATGTCCCGCCCGTTCGCCGTACCGGTGACGACCGCGAAGTTGACGGCGTCGAACTGCGCGAGGAGGTCGTTGACGGTCGAGACCGATTGCTTGATCGCCGCATCCGCGTCCGCCCGCACGGCCTTCACTGCCGCGGCCGCGTCGTTGAGGCTCTCCGCCAGGGCGCGGGCGGCCTCGACCGCCGTGCGGGCGAGGTCGCTGCTGGCGGGCTGGTTGGCGGCGGCCTGGAGCGCCGCGTTCAGGGCGCCGAGCCGGGCGGCGGGCGAGGTGGCGTCGCCCGTGTCGCCCACCGTCTGAGAGAGGTTCTTCAGGCCGTCGAGGCGGGCGGCGCTCGCGGCCTCGTCCGAGGTCGCGGCGAGCTTGCGGGTGAACAGGGCCGCGTCGCCCGCGCGGGTGACGATCACCTGTGCGGTGCCGTTGCCGGTGACCAGGGTGGCGATCTTGCGCGCATAGCCGGCATCGCCCGCCCCCGCCACGTTGCGGGAGGCGACGGCGATCTGCGTCGAGGTGGCGAGCAGCGCGTTGCGCGCGGTGCTCAGCGCGATCTGGAGGCCCATGCTGTGGCTCCGCTACCGGTCGTCGCGCTTTAGCGCTTCAGGTTCATCAGGGTCTCGAGCATCTCGTTGCCGGTCATGAACACCTTGGAATTGGCGGTGTAGACCGACTGCGACTCGATCATCGTGGTCAGCTCCGTGGCGACGTCGACGTTCGACTGCTCCAGCGCCTTGGACTTGAGGATGCCGAGCCCGTTCTGCTGCGCGAAGCCGAGCTCGATGTTGCCCGAGCCGGCGGTCGCCTCGAAGACGTTGCCGGCCCTGGGCTGGAGCTGGTCCGGGCTCGACACGTCGGCGATCGGCACCTTGTAGGTCGCCGCCCGGGTGCCGTCGGCGTAGATCGTGTAGACGGTGCCGTCGTCGCCGAAGGCCACGCCCGTGCTGCTGGTCGGCGCCGAGCCGTCCGCGACGCCCTTCGGGCTGCTGTCGGGGGCGAGCTGGGTCATCGCGCCGAGGTCGAGGGCCAGCGCCGGACGGTCGCCGCTCGCCGCGAAGTCGAACTTCGACGTGCCCGTGATCTGGCCGGTCGGGCCGAAGGTGATCGTGTTCGCGGTCCCGACCTGAACCGGCGTCGCGTCCTGGGTGTAGAGGCTGACCGACCACTTGTTCGTCTCGGTCGCGGTGTCGGCCACCTTCGAGAAGACGACGTCGTACGTCACCTTGTTGCCGAGGTTGTCGTAGGTCGTGACCGGCGTCTTGGTGGTGAAGCTCGTGGCGCTCGGGGTGGTGACGGTCGTCGAGCCCTGCTTCAGGTTGCCCTGCAGGGTCATCGTGCTGGAGGGGCGGGCCAGGAGCTGGGTCGCGCCCGACTTGATCTCGGTCAGCGCCGGGTTGGCCGGCAGCGTGCCGTCGGGATTGAGCTTGTAGCCCAGCAGCGTGAAGCCGCCCGCGTTGACGAGGTTGCCGGTGCCGCCGTCCTTCACGAAGTTGCCAGCACGGGTCAGGAACTGGCCGCCGCCGCCGTCGCGCACCAGGAAGAAGCCGTTGCCGTTGATCGCGAGGTCGGTGTCCGAGGTGGTGAAGCTCGTCGGCCCTTCCTCACCGATGCTCCGCCGGACCGTGGTCTCCACCGCGCCCGAATTGTAGTTGCCGATGCCCGAGGATTCGAGCAGCAGCGAGGAGAACTCCGTCGACGTGCGCTTGTAGCCCGTGGTCGAGGCGTTCTGGATGTTCTCCGCCACCGTCGAGATGCGGTTGGTCTGGGCGTTCATGCCCGAGACGCCGGTGCGGAGCACGCCGGTGAGACTCATGGGGACACCTTCGGGGGCTGGTCGTTGCGGGGCGCATGTGGCGCGTTCAGGCTTGTGCGGGGCTTAGTGAGCGTCGTCATGCTCAGCCCCGCAGCGACTGGGCGAGTTCGAGGAAGGCGTCGCGGCTGGGCGCCTGGCCCGGCTCCTGGCGCATCGCCTCGTAGATCTTCGGCACGAGCCCGATTGCCTGGTCGAGCTCGGCGTCGGTGCCGGCCCGGTAGCCGCCCATCAGGCGCAGGTCCCGGGTCTCCTCGTAGCGGGCCATCATGGCCTTGAGCTTGCGCACGAGGTCGCGCTGGTCCGGCGTCCAGACCTCGGAGGCGAGCCGCGAGATCGAGCCGAGCAGGTCCATGGCCGGGTAGCGGCCCTGCTCCGCGATGGCCCGGTCGAGCACGACGTGGCCGTCGAGCGTGCCGCGGATCGCGTCGGCGACCGGATCGTTGTGGTCGTCCCCGTCCACCAGAACCGAGAACACGCCCGTGATGCTGCCCTGGCCCTCCAGGCCGGGCCCGGCGCGCTCCAGCAGGCGCGGCAGGTCCGAGAACACGCTCGGCGGGTAGCCGCGCGCCACCGCGGGCTCACCGGCGGCGAGCGCCACGTCGCGGGCGGCGTGGGCGTAGCGGGTGACCGAATCGACGATGAGCAGCACCGACTCGCCGCGGTCGCGGAAGGATTCGGCGACCGCGAGCGCCACCTTCGGCGCCTGGCGGCGCATCATCGGGCTCTCGTCGCCGGTCGAGACCACGATCACCGAGCGCTCCCGCGCCTTGGCGATCGGGCCTTCGAGGAACTCGCGCACCTCGCGCCCGCGCTCGCCGACGAGGGCCACCACCACGCTGTCGAAGCCCTCCGCCTCGGCCAGCATCGCGAGCAGCGTCGACTTGCCGACGCCCGAGCCCGCGAAGATGCCGATGCGCTGGCCCGCGCAGAGCGGCGTGAACAGGTCGAGCGCCCGCACGCCGGTCACCAGGGGGCGGCGCACCCGGGCGCGGCCGAAGGCGGCGGGCGGGTCGGCGTCCAGCGGCGCGGCGACCGCGCCCTCCGCCAGCGGCCCGGCCCCGTCGATCGGGCGCCCGAGCGCGTCGATCACCCGGCCCTTCCAGCTAGGGTCGGGCCTGAGCTCCGCGGCACCGAGCCGGAACACCCGGGTGCCGATGCCGGCCTCGATCCGGGGGCCGAAGGTCTTGAGCGTCGCGCCCGCGGCGTCGATGCGCACGATCTCGCCGATCTGGGCTTTTCCGTCCTGCTCGAAGCCCATGCGGTCGCCGAGCCGCACGAACGGCCCGACGCCGCCGATCCGGCAGGCGCTGGCCGAGACCTCGCGCACGTGGCCGCCGACCTGGACGAGGTGCCCGTTCGCCTGCGCCATCGCCCGTTCCAGGCGCTCGATCGCGTCCGTCATCGGCCTAGCCCTGCGGCCCGAGGGACTTGATGGCGTCCTGCAGCGTCGACTCGGATTGCTGCGTCAGGTTCGCCGCGCTCTCGAAGGCGCGCTGGATGGTGATGAGCTTCGTCATCTCCAGGATCGGGTTGACGTTCGAGCCCTCCAGGTGCCCCTGCGTGAGGCCGACGCGGGTGAAGTCCTGCACCGGCCGCGCGGGCAGGCTCGGGGCGACGGCGTTCGGACCTGCCCGGCGGATCGCGGCCTTCGGGTCGAAAGTGAACAGGCCGATCGCGCCGACTTGGTTGACGCCCTGGTGGATCGTGCCGTCGCGGCCGATGGTCGGCGGTCCCTGCTGCGGGTCGAGGAGCAGCGGCCCCCCGCCGGGATCGAGCACCGGCCGGCCGGAGATGTCGGTGAGGCGGCCCGTGGCGTCCATGGTGAGGCGCCCGTCGCGGGTGTAGACGGGGCCGCCCGGACCGCCGAGGCTGAGCCACGCGTCCCCCTGCACCGCGACGTCGAGGGGCGCGTCGGTCTTGGTGATCGGGCCGGAGGTGCGGGAGATGTAGGTGTCGCCCGTGCTCGCGAAGGCGACCGCGCCCTTGGTGGCCTGCGCCATCAGGGCGGTGAACTTCGTCTCCTCCGCGCGGTAGCCGGCGGTGGCCATGTTGGCGACGTTCTGCGCCGTGGTGGTCAGGCGCTTCTCCAGGGCGATCTGGCTGGAGAGCGCGACGTAGAGCCCGTTCTGCATCGACTCAGCCCCCGGTCCGTGCGGCGCGCAGGGCGCTCATCATGTCGGCGGTGATGCCGGCGGAGCCGTCGTCGCCGGTGAAGAGGGCGAGGACCGGCGCGGAGGCGGTGTTGTTCTGCGCGTCCCAGATCGCCGCGAAGCGTCGGACCAGCTTCTCCAGGGCGGCCGGGTCCTTCAGGCTCGCGAGGTCGATCTTCTCCGCGATCCGCTTGGCGCGCTGCGCCAGGGCGTCGCTGGAGGTCGTCGAGCTGGAGGCCGGCAGGCCGAGCAGCGTGTTGGCGACCTGGGTCAGCGCCGTGTCGCCCAGGATGTCGTAGGCGCTCTTCACGCTCGGCGCCTTGCGGGCGAAGTAGAGGGCGAGGCGCACGCCCGTGTCGTCGGCGCCCGCATCCGCCTCGATCGACTGGCGCAGGTAGGCGTCGGTGACGGTCTGGGCCGCGAGGTCCGGGGCGACGTTGGTGCCGAAGCCGACGCTCACCGCCGTCTGGCCCGAGGCGGGGGCGGCGACGCGGAGCGTTACGGTGCGGGCCGCCCCCGTGCCCGCATAGGCGGTGTCGGCGTCCGCGCCCGTGCCGCCGGCCTTCTGGTCGGCCCCGAGATCGGTGTAGGCGGTCGTGGTGACGATCAGGCTGTCGAAGATGTCGAGGTTGACCTGGACTTTGCCCTTCAGCCCGGCCTCGCCGGAGGCCGCGATCTGGCTCTGGATCGCCGAGAGGAGGGCGGCCGGCTTCACCGCCGCGAGGTCGCTGGCGAAATCCGCCAGCGTGTCCTTGTTGAGCACGATCGTGGCGCTCGCCGCCTTGCCCGTCGCGAGCTGGGTGGTGAGCGTGAAGCGCGCCTCGTTGGTGCCGCTGAAGTCCAGGCTGGCCGGGAGCACCGCGCCCTCGAGGCGCGCCGCGGCCGCCGCGGCCTCGTCCGAGCCGGCCAGGATCGCGTCGCTGCCCTTGGCCGCCTGCACCGAGGCGAAGTCGAAAGCCTTGGCGATGGCGACGTAGCGGTCGTCCGCCAGCCGGTTGGCGAAGCTCGACGGGCTCGATGCGCCCTCGCTCAGGACCTTGCGCATGAAGGCCTTGGCGTAGGTCATGTCCTCCAGGCCGAAGGCCTTCATGGCGTAGGTGTAGAGGCGCCGGTCCGCGAGCAGGTCGTCGACCGACGTCACCTTGCCGATGTTGGCCGCGTAATAGGCACTCTCCCGGGCGACCGTCGGGTCCGCGGCCTTGCGCTTCATCGCCGCCGTGAGATCGCGCGCGATGAGCGTGTAGCTGGTGAGCGTGCTGGTCACGGCCGCGCGTTCCTTGCCCTCGCCGCGTCGGCGACGGTCGCCTGCCGCTCTAGGCGGGGACGCTTGCTCCAGGCTGTCGGGCTCCAGGCTGTCGGGCGCGTCATGGGCCGTCTCACAGCCGGGCCGGGCCGATGATGGTCTGGGTGGTGATCACCACCCAGCCCGCGCCGGTGCTGCGGATGGCGAGCACGCGGCCCGCCCCCGGCAACTCGCCGCCCGCAGCGACCTCGCGGACCGGGCCGCCGGCCTCCTCCAGCACCGCGACGCTGCCCGCGGGGCCCGTCGAGACCCGGCGCAGGGTGTAGCTGCCGCCGCTTGCGGGCTCCGGCGGCTCGGCGACGAGCGCGGCGCGGCGCTCGGGGATCGCGCCGGTCGTCGTCGGGTCGAGGTCGACCGGCACAGGCGCCGGGTCCGGGCCGCGCTTCCAGGCGAAGGTCTGCATACCGGCCGGGAGCACGGCCTGCACCGCGTAGGGCCGGCTGCCGCCGGTGATGACGTAGCCCGCAAACCCGCTCGCGGTCAGCGCCAGCAGGAGCGCGGCGCCGAGCACCGCGCGCTCGACGCGCGCCTCGCGGCGGCGGCGGCGCGCCACCGCGCCGGCGAGGGGACGCGCCGGCAGGCGAGGCCGGTCCGGAGCCGGTCTGGCCGGGGAAGCGGGGCGGAGCAGCGACATGGGAGGCGGCGTGGCACAGCAGATGGCAGTCCGTTAAGGTTTCGCCTCTTATGCTTGACGCTCCGTTAACGGCCCTGCCCCGGCCGGCAGGAAGGCGCCAGACCCGTTGAGCCCGCTCTTGACGCCGATGACGACCCATCCGGACGCACTCACCACAGGCTCAGCGCCCGGAGCGGGCACGGGGCCTGTCGCGGGCCGGGCGGCTGAGCTGGGCAGTCCCCTGCCCCGGGCGAAGCGCCACCGCGTGCTGCTGCAGGGGCGGATCGTGGCCGGCGCGCAGCTCCAGCCCTGCGTGATCCGGGATCTCTCCCGCAGCGGAGCCAAGATCCGCGTGGCGCCCCGGATCGCCCTCCCCGACCGGTTCGACCTCGTGATCGCCTCCGACGAGCTGCGCACCGTGCGCGCCTGCCTGCGCTGGCGCCGGGGCGAGTTCGCGGGCCTCGTCTTCGAGGGCGTGTAGCCGGGCCCGGACGTTCCGCTGGACGGCCGGGGAGAGGGCCCGGAACGGGCCTCAGGGCAGGCAGATGCCGGCGATCAGGTCGCGCTCGTCGACCACGAGGCTCGGCGCGTAGCCCTGTTCGATGAAGCGCGCGCGCTCGTCCGCGGCCTTCTCGCCGAGGAAGACGAGGCTTCCGCGGATCGCCTTCTCGCCCGGCGCCTCCAGGGGCGGGGCCACCAGGATGCGCCGCTCCAGGCCGAGTTCGCGCAGCAGGCTGCTGATCGAGGGGCCGTCCTCGACGCCGACCAGCACCACGCGCTCCACCTCGGCGGTGTCGTTGGCGAGCCGCGCCAGCGTCTGCACCGCCACGAGGAGCGGCAGGCGCTCCAGGTTCTCGACGGGCGGCCGGGCCTCGCCGAGGCTGAGCAGGCTCAGCCGGTTGTGGATCTCGTGGGCTGCCAGGAAGTCGCCCCGGCCCATGGCGACCCGGAAGGCGAGCCGCATTCGGGTCTCGACATAGGCGTCGATCGCGTCCCGGAAGGCCGGGCGATGGGCCGGATCAGGGGCGGCGCCGGTCCGTGCCATCAGGGCGCGAACGTAGAATTCGAGCCCGCCGCGGTGGAGGTCCCAGTCCGCCGCGTTCACGGCCGCGCTGTCGTGGCGCCGGCCCGTGAAGGGGTCTTGCGTGGCGATCCGGCGGAACGGCCGGGTCCGGAAGGCGAGCGCGCCCTCGGCGATCAGCCGGGCGAGGCCGACGAAGCCCGCGTGGCAGTGGCGGCTCGGCGCCGAGAGGGCGCGCAGGGCCTCGGCGCGGTAGACGGCCGCCTCCGGTGCGGCACCGTTCTGCACGAGGAAGCCGAACAGCTCCATCGCCTCGCCCGGCGCGAAGACGGCGTCGGCCGCGATCGCGTACTGCGCGGTCGCGACCGCGCCCGGCGCCTCGTCGTGCAGCTCCCAGGGCGCGTAGCAGGCCAGCACCTCCGGGTGCGCATCGAGGAAGGCCACCGCCTCGCGCAGGGCCCCCGGTACGGGCAGCTCGTCCTCGGCGAGCGCGACGCGGTAGCGGCCCCGGCCCCGCCGCAGGGCGGCGAGCAGGCTCGCCGCGTCGCCCGGCCGGTGCGCGGCCCCGGCGTGACGGAAGCGCACGACCGGCAGCCCCTCGGCGGCGCGGCGCTCCACGATCTCCTTGATCGCCCCGTCCGCGGAGGCGTCCGAGACCACGATCTCGCAGGGCTCCGGCAGGCCGCCATCGGCCGCCACGCGCCCGAGCAGGCGGTCGAGGAAATCGGGCCGCGCGCCCGCGGCGATGCAGAGGCTGAGCGTGATGTCGGTCGTGCGGTCGGTCATGGAGGGTCTCGGGACTTCTCGTCGGCGCCGGGCGCCCGGATCTCAGGGGCGGCCGGATTCGGGTCCGGATTCGGGGCCTGGGTCGAAGCCGTCCGGGAACGGCTCCCGCGGAACCGTGAAGGCCTCCGGCGGCCGGCCGGCGCAGCGCAGCGCGTGCATCCGCGCGTAGGCCGCCTCGATGCCGCGGGCGTAGCGGGCGGAGTCGAACAGGGGCGCCCGCGTCCGGTTGGCCGCGAGCCGCGCCCGGAGCGCGTCGAGGCGCGGCGGGTCCGAGGCGAGCGCCGAGGCCAGCGCCTCGTAGGCGTCGGGCGTATCGGTGACCAGTTCGGGCAGGCCGACCGCGCGCAGCAGGCTGCCTGCGACGCGGCCCGCCATGGTCTCGCCGAGGCAGGTCAGCACCGGCACCCCGGCCCAGAGTGCGTCGCTCGCGGTGGTGTGGGCGTTGTAGGGCAGCGTGTCCAGCACGAGGTCGGCGTGGCGCAGGCGGGCGAGGTGCGCGGGCGACCCGACATGGCCCGCGAAGACGATGCGCTGGGGATCGATGCCGTGCGCGCCGGCCGCGTATTGCAGGTTGTCCTGTGCGGCCGGGTTGGCCTCGTAGAGCCAGAGCACCGACCCGGGAACGCGCGCCAGGATCCGCATCCAGGTGGCGAAGACGGGCGGCGTGATCTTGTAGGTGTTGTTGAAGCAGCAGAACACGAACGCCTCGTCCGGCAGCCCGCAGGCGGCGCGGCTCGGACCCTCGGCCGCGATGGTCCGGCCGCCGTCATTGGGCTGGTAGCAGTCCGGCAACTGGACGATGCGCTCGTCGTAGAAGGGCTGGTGGGCCTCCGGCGTGATGAGCGGGTCGCCCAGGATGTAGTCGATGAAGGGCGCGCCCATGCTGCCCGGATAGCCGAGATAGTTCACCTGCACGGCGGCGGGGCGCAGGGCGAGGATCCGTGTGCGGGCCGCGTAGGTGTAGCCCTTGAGGTCGACGAGGATGTCGATCGCGTCCTCCCGGATGCGCCGGGCGGCGTCGGCGTCCGAGAGCGCGCCGATCTCGACGAAGTGGTCGAAAGCCGCCACCGCCCGGCACCGGATCGCGCTGCCGTCGTCGGGCCCGTACGAGTAGGCGAAGACCTCGAATCGCGCGCGGTCGTGCTGCTCGAACAGCGCCACGGCGAGCAGCGTCGTGGCGTGGTTGAAGAAGTCGTAGGAGAGGTAGCCGATCCGGATCCGGCGGCCCGGAATGGGCGCCGGGGGCGGCGGCAGAAGATCGGCCGGGGCGGGCATGTCGGTCTCCGCCCAGACCCGGGTCGCCCGCAGGATCTCGTCGGGGCGCGCCTGCATGACGAGCAGCTTGAACGGCGAGATGCGCGTGCCCGTCTCGAGGATCCGCGCGACGAGCGCGCGGTCCTCCGCGATCAGCCCGTCCCAGTCGCAGGCATGACGGCGCTGGTCGAGGAGTTCGTAGCGGGCGAGCACCGAGTCCGGGTCGAGGTTCAGCGCCGCACGGAAGCACGCCATCGCCTCGTTGATCCGCCGGGTCTGGCCGAACACCAGGCCGAGATTGATGTGGGCGAGCACGTGGCGCGGGTCGGCCGCGAGCGCGTGGCGGAAGACCGTGTAGGCCTCGGCCAGGCGCTTGAGGCCGAGAAGCGCGCAGCCCAGCAGGTTGTGCGCGGCCGCATCCCCCGGCGTCAGCTCGGTGAGCAGCCGCAGCGCGACGAGGCCCTCTTCCGTACGGGCCGCCTCGATCGCCGCCAGGGCGTGGGCGCTCAGCGCCGGCCCGGTCAGGGCGCCGGCCTCGATCCCGGACCGGTAGACCGCGCGCGCGCCCTCTGTCTCGCCCCGGGCGCAGAGGACGCGGCCGAGGAGCAGGTAGGCCTCTGGTTCCGCCGGCTGCACGGCGAGGAGGCGCCGCAGCGGTGCGACCGCGTCCGCGCCCTCGCCGAGGCGGACCAGCCCGTCCCAGCCGGCGCGGTGGTCGGCGTCGAGGGCCACGGCCTCGCGGAAGGCCGCGCGCGCCGCCGCCGCGTCCCCGCTGGCCAGCAGGGCGTTGCCGAGATCGGCCCGGATGTCCGGGTTTCGCGGCGCCAGGGAGGCGGCCCGCCGGAAGGCGGCGAGCGCGTCGGGAAGCCGGCCGGTCAGGCGCAGGCACAGGCCGAGGGCGTGCTGCGCGGTCGCGTTCCCAGGGTCGTGCCGCAGGACCTCGCGGTAGGCCGTCTCGGCGGGCGCCAGCCGGCCCTCCCCGTGCAGCCGCAGCGCCCGGCCGAGCGTCTCCAGGGCGGGCAGCCGTCCGGCAGACCGGCCGCCCGTGCGCGCAGCCGCCTGCTGGGGCACGCTCCCTCGATTCCTGCGTCCCATCCCGCCCGGCTCCTGCGGCCCGCGATCCGGGACCCGCGCGGCCGCCGCACGCTCGCAGGACGGCCGCCCGGCACCCTGGCCGGAGGCCCTTGCGCGGGGCTTGCGAGTCGCGACCGGGCCAGTGGACAAGCGAGCGCGATCCGGACCGCGCGCTCCGGACCCCAGACGCGCGAGGGCCGCGCTCCCGCTGGAAGCGCGGCCCTCCGACCGACGACTGTCTGTCCTCGTGCCGGCTGGGCTTACCGGAACAGCGAGAGCACGTTCTGCGAGCTGGCGTTGGCGATCGACAGCGACTGGATGCCGAGCTGCTGCTGCGTCTGCAGGGCTTTCAGCTTGGTCGATTCCTCCTCGATGTTGGCATCGACCAGCGAGCCGATCGAGGAGGTGTTGATGTCCATCAGCTGCTGCGTGAACTCCTGCTGCGACTTGAGCAGGGTGGACATCGAGCCGAGCTTGGAGGCGCCGGTCAGGAGCTGCTGGACCGTCGCGTCGACGATCTTCAGGTAGCCGGTGATCTTCGACTGGTCCGTATCCGACGAGGTCAGCGACTTGATGTCGAAGTCCTTGATCGACTCGCTCACGGCCGTGGTGCTGTTGTACAGCGTGATCGAGTACTTCGTGTCCATGAAGCCGCTCTTCGTGCTGCCGACCGCGACCGTCACGCCGGGGCCGGTGCTCGGAGCCACGGAGGCGTTGGAGGCGATGTCGCCGAGGGCGGACGACAGGGTCGCGTTCGTGCTGCTGGCGGTGTTGGAGTCGTAGAGCACGAAGCTGCCCGTCTCCAGCGTCGTGGTCGAGATCGAGACCGACTTGTCCTTGCGCGAGAAGGCCGAGACCAGATCCTTGTCGTAGGTGAAGCCGGAGGTGCTCGATTTGATCGAGAGCCAGTTCGAGCCGTTCATCACGGTGTTGTCGGCGTAGTTCTTGATCGCGTCGAGAGCGACCTTGATGTCGTTCTGCAGCTTGGCGCGGTCGGTGTTCGTGGTCGAGGCCGAGACCAGCGCGTTGCTGACCGTCTTGAGCTGGTCGATCACCTTGTTGAGGCCGGCCGAGGCGGCGTCGACCGAGTTCTTATCAAGGCTCATCGCGTCCTTGAGCGCGCTGAGCGAGCCGTTGTCAGACTTCAGGGTCGAGGCGATGGCCCAGTAGGCGGCGCCGTCGGCGGCCGAGCTGATGCGCTGGCCGGTCGAGACGCGGTTGCTGGTGGTGTCGAGCTGGGTGTTGATCGAGCGCAGGGTCTGCAGCGCGATCGTCGCCGAGTTGTTGGTCAGGATGCTGGTCATGGTACGCACGAACCTCGTGGCGAGCGGTCTGGGAACCTTTCATCGGACATCCGGGCTCGCACCGGGGCTCGCGGAGCGGCATCATGCCTTTGCCCCCGGGAGGGCAATCCGCGGCGCTTCCAGGCCCTCGCGGGCCTGACGGGTCTGCACCGGAGCGGGGGGCGGACCGCCTGTCCGATCCCCGCTCCGGCGACACTGAGAATGCTCCGGGCCTCGCTACGGAACCGTTAAGGCCGGGCCGGCCGCGCGGGTCGCTGTGGATCCGGTGGATCGGCTCCGGCGCGGGCCTCAGTTGAAGAGGGCGAGCACCGTGCCGGGCGCCGAGTTGGCGATCGAGAGCGAGCGCAGGCCCAGCATCTGCTGGGCCTGCAGCGCCTTGAGCCGCGTCGACTCCACCTCGATGTCGGCGTCGGTCAGGGTGCCGATCGCGGCGCCGTTGATCGCCGTCATCTGCCGGGCGAAGTCGCGCTGGGCCGTCAGGAGGGCCGAGGTCGAGCCGAGCAGGGCGGCCCCGTCCAAGACCTGCTGCAGCGTGGCATCGACCACCCGCAGGTAGGTCTCGATCAACGCCCGGCTCGTGTTGGGCTGCGTGATGTCGAGGGTGTTGATCGAGAAGCCGAAGCCGGCAACTGTGGGGTTGAGCAGGTAGCCGGTGTCGAGGAGCCCGTTCGTGTGGGTGTGCCCGGCGCTGACGACGGCGCTCACCGTGTAAGGGGCGCCCGTCGGCGATGCGCGGGTCGCGATACCTTGCGTGATCGCGGCCAGCGTGCCGGCCGGCGCCACGGAGCTCGACTCGACCCAGTCGGGGCTCGCGTCGCGCGCCTTGGCGTCGAACAGGATGAACTGCGACGCGTCGAGCGTGGAGCGGGTGAGGTTCGCGCTCCCGTCCCGGCGCGAGAAGGCCATGACGAGCTGCTGGTTGGCGGAGAAGCCGGGCGCGTCGGACTTGACCGAGAGCCAGTTCGAGCCGCCGACCGCGCTGCTCTCCGCGATGCTGCGGATGGCGCCCAGGGCGATGCCGATGTCGAGCTGGAGCTTGCCCCGGTCCGCCTGCTCGCTCTGCGCGGCGACCAGGGTCCGGCTGACGACCTTCAGCTGCTCGACGGTCCGGGTCAGGCCGAGCGCCGCCGTATCCACGGCGGTCTGGTCGAGGCCGATCGCGTCCGTCAGCGCCGCGAGGGAGCCGTTGTCGCCCCTGAGGGACGTGGCGATCGCCCAGTAGGCCGCCCCGTCGGCGGCGCTGCCGATCCGCGCGCCCGTGGAGACGCGCCGGTTGGCGGTGTCGAGGCCGTCGCCAGCCGCGCCGAGGGTCCTGAGGGCGGTGAGGGCGCGTGCGTTGGTGAGGATACTCGTCATGGGGAACCCGGGATACGCGAAGCGGCCGCGAAGGACGCACGTCCTTCAGGGACATCCGGGTTCGCACCGGCCGGCGGATGCGGCCTCATGCCTTCGCCCGCCAGGTGCGGGGAATCCGCCGTCGATCCCCGCCCCCGGTCTCCGAGCCGGGCATCAGAGCCGGTCGGCGACGCATCAGGGTTATCGGGAGCTTCAGGATGGCGGAGGATTGCTAAGGGTGCGTTAAAGCTAAGCGCGGGTTAAGCGGGCGGCGCGACGGCGCCCGCATCTCAGCCCACGAAGGTGTAGCCCGCCATGCGCTTGGCCTCGATCGGGTCGTGGCCGAGGCGGGCGCGCAGCTTCTTGCGCAGCTTCGAGATGTGGCCCTCGACCACGCTCTCCTCGCAGGCGCTCTCGTGGTCGCCGTAGACCGCGTTGAAGATCTGGGTCTTCGTCACCTGACGGCCGCGGTTCCGGGCGAGGTATTCCAGGATGTGGCGCTCGCGGCGCGGCAGGAGCAGGCTCTGGCCGTCGATCTCGGGGTCGCGCCCGTCCGTGTGGACGACGAGCCGGCCGGCCCGCTCGGGCGCGGCGGGCGCCGCGCCGCGGCTGACCCGGCGGCGGATGGCGTTCGCCCGGGCGATGATCTCGCGCACGTGGACGGGCTTGCGCACCACATCGTCGATGCCCGCGGTGAACAGGGCCAGCGTCTGCTCCAGCGAGCGGGTCTCGTTCAGCGCGATGATCGGCGCGGGCGAGAGGCTGCGGATCGCCGCCGTATAGCCCGGCCGGTCGCCGCAATCGCCGAGCACGAAACCCTCTACGCCCGCGAGATCGCCGGCCGGCAGGCCGCTGAGCCAGACCTGGAAATCGGGGGCGGGCAGGCCGCGGGCGGTGACGCCCTCCTGGCTGAAGCCGGCCACGTACTGGGCGGTCACGCTTTCCCGCTCGTCGACGACGATGAACATCTCGGCTGCCCTAGAGGCGCAAGACATCGCCGACGCCGCGCGCGAGGCGCGGCGACCGAAAATTGTCCTGCAGCTGTTCTTGCTCTGTTGTTCTCCGGCCAGTCGGTTCCGAAGCTCTTGCGAGGACTTCGGTGGATCCGCCGGAGGGCCGAACGTGTACCGTTCGTTAAGACGAGGATTTTGTTTACAATGGTTAACGCGTGGTTAACCGGCGTGGCCGCGGCAGCGCTCGCCCGCTCTGGCGTGGCGTAAGCGCAACGCCTGTGGCTCCCTGGCCACAGCGCCTCCCACGAGCGAGACCCGGGATACGTGCTGAACCGATCGTGTTCCGGGGTGTTAGGCGGCTAAGGCGTCCGTGCGAGGCGCCCCCGGAGGGCGACCACCGAGGAGAGAGGCATGTCGCGGATCAGCGTGAGGCTCGCGGGCGACGGCACGCACGCGGTGATCGAGGGCAAGGACCCCGTGGTGAGCGGGCTGACCCTCGACGAGGCCGAGAACTACCTGACCTTCATGCGCGCCTCGGCGCGAGTGCGGCGGACGCGCCGCCTGCCGGAGGCGCTGCGCCGACGGGGCGAGCGGCCGGCCTGACCGGGTACCCGGATGGCTGGTCCGGATCTCCGGTTCAGCAGCACATCTTACAGGTAGTGCCGGAACACGACCGCGTCGGGGACGGCGGCGCCTGCCTCCCGTCCGGGCACGCGGCCGGCCTCCCGGCAGGGCCGGCCGGATGCCGGGGCAACGAGCGCCAGCAGGGTGAGAATCCGTCGCGCCGTCACGGCGATCATGGGGACCTCCTGCATCGGTCGGGATGGTGACCGAACCGTCGGCCGACGCTTCGTCGACGAGAGTCAGGCTAGCGGTGACCGCGCCGTCGGGGCGTGCCGTTGCGCACCGGGCCGGTGCCGGGCGTTTGACCCCGGCGCGGCTGTTGCGTAGGCGGTCCGATGTCCAACACACCGTCTCATTTCCGGATGCTCGCGCGTGTCCTGGCCTGGGGGCTTCTCGCCGCGCTCGCCGTCGTGACCGCGGCCCCGATCGGCCTGCGGCCCGAAACCGCCCTGCCCGTCTCCGCCGAGCGCTTCGGCGCCTTCGCCCTGCTCGGCTTCCTCTTCGCCTGCGGCTACCCGCGCCGTCGCCTCGCGGTGCTGGCGCTCACCGTCGCGGCGGCGGGGCTGCTGGAACTGGCCCAGCTCGTCCAGCCCACCCGGCACGGGCGCGGCGCGGATTTCCTGGTCAAGGCGGCAGGGGGCGGCTTCGGCTGGCTCGCCGCCCAGGTCTTCACCCGCATCCTCACCCGGCTGCACCTCCTGCGCCCGGCGGCCCGGCCCGGCCGGGTCTAAGCCTCCCGCGCCGGCCGGGCTTAAGCCTTCCGCGCCGTGGCGCACCCGGAGCCGCGCGCTAAGCTGCGGGCTCGGAGCAGACTTCGGGCCCGCCCGGCACGGCCGCGGCGGGCCCGCCTTTCGCGGGGCGTCCGCGGGCGCCCCCTACCACGCCACGCTGTAGGCGACCTCGACCGAGCGCGGGCGCCCGAGCAGCCAGTTGCTGCCGACCCCGCCGACCGCGTTGCCCGAGATCGCGTAGACCCGGTCGAACAGGTTGTAGACGCGCAACGACAGCCGCGAATCCGGCGTGACCTGATGGTCGAGCCCGAGATTGACGAGGTTGTAGGCCGGACGGCGCGCGGTGTTGCCGAAATCGCTGAACACCGTGCCGACATTCTGCACCCCGACCCGCGCCTCCCAGTCGCGGGCGAAGGCGTACGTTGCCCAGAGATTGGCCACGCGCTCGGGCACGTCGATCGGCTGGTTGCCTGCGTAGGACACCGCCTGCCCGTTCACGACCTGCGTGAAGTCCTCGTACTGCGCCCGCAGGAGCGCGAGGTTGCCCTCCAGCCGCCAGCCGTCGGGGAGCCGCAGGGCCGCGGCGAGTTCCACGCCCGTGGAGGATTGGCTGCCGACCTGCACGCCGGCCGCGGCGCTGCCGGGCAGGCGCGAGATCAGGTCGTCCTTCACGATGCGGTAGCCGGCCAGCGTCCAGTCGAGGGCGCCGTCGAGCGCGATGCCCTTGGCGCCGACCTCGACCTGCCGCCCCGTGGCGAGCCGGAAGCCGGCCAGCGACTGCGACAGGGTGATCAGGCTGCCGACCGGGTCCGTCGCTGTCGCAACTTGCGCATAGAGGGCCGTGTCGGGCGTCGGGTTGAAGACGAGGCCGAAGCGGTAGCCGAGCGAGCGGTAGGTCTTCTCGAAGGTGTCCCCCGTCACGAGGTCCTGCCGGTGCAGGGTCGGCGCGTCGAAGCGCACGCCGCCGAGGAACGAGAGCCGGTCGGAGAGGATCAACCGGTTCTCGGCGAAGACCGAGGCCTGTGCGGTGTCGGTCGCGTAGGCCGGTCGCGCCCGCCCGTCCCGGGGGAAGAAGCCCGGGTCGTAGCCGACGAGCGGCACGCTGTCGGACGTGTCGAAAGTGAAGTTGTTGGTGTGGCGGAAGCCGATGTGGTTGACGTCGAACCCCGCCAGGAATTCGTTGCGGAAGCCGAACAGGCTGCCCCGGAAGGCGGCGTCGAAGCGGTTACCGACCTGTTCCTGGCTGTGGTAGATCTCCAGGTAGTCGCCCCGGTCGACGAGGCCGGTGGCGCGGTTGAAGCTGTACTGCTCCACGTCGAGCCAGTGCCGGCGCGAGGTCAGCCGGTAGGCGGTGTTGCGGATCGTGACGTCGGCCGAGGGCGTCCACTCGGTCTTGAGCTGGGTCCAGTTGTCCGCCCAGGTGATCTTCGCGTCGCGGACGTTGTAGTTGTTGAACCGGATCCGGTCCGGGATCCTGCCCGCGACCAGCGGCGTGCCCCAGTAGCGCTCGGGCTCCTGGTAGCCGAGATCGTGGGAGAGCGTGACGGCGAGGTCCGCGCTCGGCCGGAACAGCAGCGCGCCCGAGACCGCGAGGCTGCGGAAATCCCCCATCGGCGAGACCCAGCCGTCGCCGCGGTTGCCGCTGACGTTGAGCCGGTAGGCGAAGGTGTCGCCGAACGCGGCCTGGCCGATCGCGCCGCCGGAATCGAGGGCGAGGCGGGCGACGCCGTCGCTGCCGATCACGGCGCGGCCCGCGTTGATCGGCACGAAGCCGGGTTTCTTCGGCACCACGTTGATCACGCCGCCGATGGCGCCGTCGCCGTAGAGCACCGAAGCGGGGCCGCGCAGCACCTCGATGCGCTCGACGTTCCAGGTGTCGAACGGGAAGGTGACGGTGTTGGCGCCGACATAGAGGCGGGTGCCGTCGTAGAGCTGCTGGACCGAGTTCGGCCCCGCGAAGCCGCGGGCCGTGAAGGCGCCGTTGCCGTTGCCGGGCGCCGCGATGGTGGTGATGCCGGTGGCGTCCTGCGTCACCGCCTCGGCGACCGTGTTCTGGCCGCGCAGGCGCGCGGTCTCGCCCGCCACGATGTCGAGGCTGGCGGGCGTCTCCAGGGGCGTCAGGCCGAGGCGGCTCGCGCCCCGGTCGGGGGTGCGCAGGTTGAGGCCGACCGGGTCGGCGCGCGTCGCCGAGACGCCAGTGCCCTCGACCGAGATCTGGTCGAGCACGACGCGGTCGAGGATGGCGGGATCCCGGGCGGCGCGGTCCTGGGCGGCGCGGTCTTGGGCGGCGCGGTCCTGGGCCTGGGCGCCCGTCAGCGGCAGAAGGAGGAACGGGAGCGCGCGCGCGGGCACGGCCCACCGGCGGCGGGCGTGATGGGGGAGTCTGGGCATGATGCGGGTTCGGCGGTCCGGGCGCGGCGGCGCCCCGACGACGGCTCTATCGCGGATGTAACATTGTTACAATCGTCGTTCGTAACAATGTTGCAACCCTGGGCCCGGCGCGGCGGCAGGGCGGCGCGATCCCGGGAACGGGGCGCGCGATCCGGCAGGGCGGACGGGAACGGGGCGACGGCGAGCATCGGCGGGCGCGGGCGGCCTTGTGGCACGTCACCGCGAACGAGGTCTGGGCTTCCGCCGCCCCACGGGCATGCTCCCCTTGGGCCTGGCGGTGCCTCGACACCCGCCAGGACACCCCGCCCGGCGCGTTTCGCGTGTGACCACGGCTGACGGCAGGTCTCCTGGCTCGCGGGTCGTTGCCGTCTCACCGTCTTCCCGGGCCGGGGCCCAGTGACATGGTGGCGGAAGGCTCGCCGCTCACAGTTGCGGGGGCAGCCGCGGCATCGGGCGACAAGCCCTCACCGCGTTCCCTTTTGATCCCCGAAGGGAACCGTCCCGGCCAGCTACGGCCACGCTTTGCTCGGAGTCAACGCCGCACCGGCCGGAAAAGGCGCGGCGGGTCCTGGTTTCCAAAGGTCGGGACCTTTGGCGGGTGCAGGGTGGAACCCTGCATTTGGCCTCTCCGACCCGGCGGAGCCGGGACGGAGAGGCCAATCCCGGGGCCCTGCCCCGGGACCCCGCCCAAGGGGCTCGCCCCTTGGGGATCCCAGGATCACAGGCGCGGCCGGCGCAGCAGGCGGTCGGGGGCGAAGGGCGCGAGCGGCACAGCGGGCTCGGCGCCGGTGGCGAGGTCGGCCACGAGTTGGCCGGTGATCGGCCCGGTGGAGAGGCCGATATGGCCGTGGCCGAAGGCGAGGATCAGGCCGGGATGGCGCGGCGCCCGGCCGATCACCGGCATCCCGTCCGGCGTCGAGGGGCGCGAGCCCATCCAGGGCTGGTTGTCCAGCGGGCCGCCGAGGCGCAGCGTTCCGGCCGCCTCCCGCGCCGCCGCCTCGATCTGCCGGTGGTCCGGCGCGGCGTGGCGGGCGTTCAGCTCGACGCCCGAGAGCACCCGCACCCGCCCCTCCCCCATCGGGGCGATGATCGAGCCGGCGCCCGTGTCGAGCACGGGGCGCGTCAGCGGCGGGCTGTCCGGGTGCAGGGCGTAGTGCCGGTGGTAGCCGCGCTCGGCCGCGAAGGCGAAGCGGTAGCCCAGCGGCCGCAGGATCTCGGCCGAGGCGGCGCCCGCCGCCACCACGACCTGCCGGGCCCGGAGCGTCCCGCCCGCATAGGCGACCCGCCAGCCGTCCGCTTCCGGGACGAGCGCCGTGACGGCGCCCCGCAGGTAGTGCCCGCCGGTTTCCGCGAAGAGCCGCTCGCAGGCCTCCACCAGGGCGCCGGGCTCGCTGAGCGCGGCGGTCTCGGGGAGCAGCATCGCCCGCGCGTAGGGGCGCACCAGGGCGGGCTCGAGGTCGCGCAAACCCGCGCCGTCGACGATTTCCAGCGAGACGCCGTGCTCGGCGAGGATCGTCCGCTCCAGCGCCGCGCCCGCGAAGGCGGCCTCCGTGCGGTAGAGCTTCAGCCAGCCGGAGCGGCGCAGGCACGCGCGCGTCCCGGCGCGCTCCGCGAGGCGCTCGTGGGCCGGATAGGCGGCGGTGGTGAGCGGCACGAGCGCCGCGGCCGCCCGCCGCCAGCGCGACTCCCGCGCCGCGGCCAGGAAGTGCAGCCCCCAGGGCACCACCCGGAACAGGTGGGCGTGCCTGACCCGCAGGGCGCTGTCGGCGTTGCGCAGGTAGGCCGGCAACTTCGGCCAGAGCGCGGGACCGGCCATCGGGAAGATCGAGCCGCGGCTCAGCACGCCCGCATTGCCGTAGGAGGTGCGCGCCCGCGCCTCGCCCGGATCGACGAGGGCCACCGAGAGGCCGCGCTCGCCGAGCGCGAGGGCCGAGGCGAGGCCGACCATGCCGCCTCCGACGACGACGATGTCCAGCTCTTCCATTGCGGGTCCTCCGGGCGGTTGCGCCCACGCTCTGTCGCGGTCTCCATAGACCCGGCACCGCGCGCAGGCATCCCGGCCCGCGCGCAGGCGACGGTTGCGCCCGCGCTCAGACCGTCTTCCCGCGCGCCTCCGCCCAGGCCCGGTCGCGCGCCTCCTGCGCCTCCCGCAGGGCCGCGCGCTCGGCCGCCTCGGCGACGAGGTCCGCCCGCCGGGCCGCGGCGGCGCGGGCGGCCTTGCGCTTGCGGTGGGCCTCGGTTCGCGCCTTCTGGGCCAGGATCTCGTCGAGGCCGATCGGGTCGGTGCGCAGAGGCGGCGTCTCCCAGGGGCGCGGTCGGCGGGGCGGCGGCTCGCGCGGCGGGCCCCTCGGCGCCTCGCGGGCCGGCCCTCCCCCCGTCAGCCGCAGCGCCTCGGCGAGGCTCAGGCCCGCCGCCGCGGCGATCCGGGCGGCCGCCGCGGCCCCGGCCGCGCGCTCGCCCGCGGTCGCGCCGCTCTCCATCAGAGCGCGGCACTTGGCGAAGCGGTCCCGGTCGAAACGCGCCATGCGGCTCAGGGTCCGGTGTAGCCGAGGGCCCCGGCCGCCTCCCTGAGGCGGGCGAAGGAGGCGGCGTAGCGCTCGCGCAGGAAGCCCGCCTCCGGCAGCTCCCGGTCGGGCGCGAGGTTGTCCTCGTTGTCGGACATCTTCACGAGGATCGCCATGAGGTCGCGGCTCGCGATCACCCCGTCGATCCGCTCCGGATAGGGGATCGGCACCGCGGGCTTGGTCAGCACGCGCACCGCCGCGATCACCGCCTCGGGGAAGCCCGCCGCCCGCAGATCCGCGGCCTCGCGGGGGGTATCCTCCAGCACGTCGTGCAGCAGCGCCACCTGCATCACGGCCTGCGGGTCGACGTCGAGGCGGTCGACGCTGCGGGCGTGCCCGGCCCGGGCGAGGGCGCGGTTCGCGACCCGCTCCAGGTGGCGGATATAGGGCTGCCCGCGCTTGTCGAGCTGGCCCGCATGGGCGAGCGCGGCGAAGCTGTGCGCCTCGTAGATCGTCGGCATGGATCGTCGGCTGTCCGTCGCGGCCTTCGCCCGAGTGTAGCGGGCGGGCCGCCGAACCGCGAGGGGGGCGGCTCCCCTCCCGCCGTCGCGCAGCCCTGGGCCGCGTCCGGCCGGGCTGTCGCGCTCCGTCCGCGGCCCTACAAAGCCCGCCGGAACGACGGAAGGATCCGGATGGCCTCGACCGCGGCGACGCACGCCCCTCCCCACACCCCGCCGCATCCCGCGCCCCGTCCGGCCCTCGGCCGCAAGGCCGTGGCGGCGGTGGTGCTCGGCAACGCCCTCGAATTCTACGACTTCACGGTCTACGCCTTCTTCGCCAAGGCGATCGGCGAGGCCTTCTTCCCGGCCCAGGACCCGACCCACAGCCTGCTCGCCTCGCTCGCCCTGTTCGGGGCCGGCTACGTGATGCGCCCCATCGGCGGCGTGCTGATCGGCGCCTTCGCCGACCGGGCCGGGCGCAAGCCCGCCATGCTGATCACCATCGGGCTGATGGCCCTCGGCATGCTGATGCTGGCGGCCTGCCCGACCTACGCGCAGATCGGCGGCTGGGCGCAGGTCGTCGTGGTCGCCGGCCGGCTGATCCAGGGGCTGGCCCTCGGCGGCGAGGTCGGGCCCGCCACCGCCTTCCTGCTGGAGGCCGCGCCCCCCCGCCGCCGCGGCTTCGTGGCGAGCTGGCAGATCGCCAGCCAGGGCTGCGCCGCCCTGTTCGCGGGCCTCGTCGCCACGGCGCTCGCCCTCACGGTCGGGGACCAGGCCATGGCCGCGTGGGGCTGGCGCCTGATGTTCGGCCTCGGCCTCGCGGTGATCCCGGTCGGCCTCGTCATCCGCAGCCACCTGCCGGAGACGGCGGGCGAGGGGCAGGACCCGGCGGCGGCCGCCAGCACGCTGGGCGTGGTGCGCCGCCTCGTCGCCGAGCACGGCCGGCTCCTCGCCCTCACCTTCGTGGTGATCGCGGCCTCGACCGTCTCGAACGCGGTCGGCACCAACATGCCGGTCTATGCGGGCGCGACGCTGGGGCTGACCGAGACCGTGTCGAGCGCGGTGCCGATCGCGCTCGGCCTCGCCTCGGTGCTGTTCCCGCTGCTCGGCGGCTACCTCGCCGACCGGGTGGGGCGGCGCCCGGTGATGATCTGGCCGCGGGTCGCGATCCTGGTGCTCGCCGTGCCGGCCTTCTGGTGGATGGCCCGCGAGGGCACGGCGCTCGCCGTCTACGCCGTCACCTTCCTGCTCTCCGCCCTCTCCTCGATCAACGCGGCGGCGATCATCGTGGGCATCCCCGAATCCCTGCCGCGGGCGGTGCGCAGCGCCGGGCTGTCGATCGTCTACGCCCTCTCGGTCTCGATCTTCGGCGGCAGCACGAACTATCTCGTCAACTGGCTGATCGACGCCAGCGGCGACCGTCTGGCCCCGGCCTACTATCTCGCGGCCTTCAGCGTGGTCGGAACGGTGGCCGCCCTGATGCTGCCGGAGACGCGCGGGCGCGATCTCGACGCGGACGCGGAGGCGGCCTGAGGCGGGGCCCCGCGCGCTTTTTCCGTTTCCCGATGTGTCGCCCGCCACGAGACCGCCCAGGATGTCCGCCAGGACGGGCGCGTCGTCATCGCGCGAGGGCCGGAACCTGTCTCGGGACCTGCTGCGGCGGATCGTGATCTCCGCCTCCCTGTACCTCTTCGTCGCCGTCGCCGTGATGGCCGCGGCCTTCGTCCTCGACCGGCTGGAGCCGGACGCGGACGGCGCGCTGGCGGATCTCGGCACCGACCCGGGCGCCGAGATCCTGACGAGCTCCGTCACGCCCTGGACGGAAGCGCGCTGACGCCGCGGTTCCAGGGGCGGCCCCCGCGCCGCCGTCATGCGGCCAGGGCCGCGCGCGGACGCGGCTTTCGCGCTACAAGCGGCGGATGGACAACGTCATCCGCCCGACCTTCGGTAGCCGCACGACCCAAGCCGGCTCGCGATCCGGCCCCCGATCCGGGGCGCCCGCGCCCACCGAGACGGCGCAGCTGCTGCGCCTCCTCGGCCACGCGGGCGGTTACCGGGTCGGCCTCGTCGAGGACGCGGACGCGCCGGAGGGGCCGGTGCTCAGGGTCGTGCTCGGCCCCGAGGCCGGCGAGGTGGTCGAGGCGGTTGCCGTGATGCCGGCGACGCCGGAGGGCGCCGTCGATGCCGAGATGGTCGGCATGGCGGTGCTGCGCACCCTCGAGATCGTGGGCGAGGACCGCGGCCCCGGCATCGCCTGACCGGCACGTCCAGGGTGCCGATCGGTGGCCGATCTCCGGTCGGTTCCCGGATCGGGCCGAACCGGATGCCGGGCGGCGCATTGATCAGGAGTGACCGGATGGAGGGTGCCGAACCGTGGGCCTCGTCTTCGCCTTGCTGCTGATCCTGCCGCCGCTGGGGATCGCCGTCCTCGACCTGCTCCGCACGCGCCGGTCGCATCCCTACTGAGATCGGCTCCGCCGGCCCGGTGGTCTGCCGGTCGTCCTTCGCGTAGGCCGTTCCGGGCCGAACCGACCCGGACAGACGCAAGGAGACAGGCATGAGCAGCGACCGCGACGCGCCCCAGGACGACCCGCTCGACGATGCCTCGCGCCTCCACGCGAAGATCGCCGCGCTGGAGATCGTCCTGGGCGTCCTGATCGGGCGCCTGTCCGAGGAGAACCCGGAGATCCGCGAGGACGTGAAGCGGGACGTCTCCGTCCTCCTGGCCGACATGGCCGGCGGCTCGGAGAGCGAGGAGATGATCGTCGCCGAGGTGCGGCGCGCGGCGGACGTGCTCACCGGCGTGGCGATCGGCTGAGAGCTTTTCAGGTCAGAGCGCACGGGGCCGTTCGGCGGGTGGTTCCCCGCCTCGCCTGCGGATCGCTACGCATCGGCAGGCGAGCCGGCCGCGGCTATGAGCGGCGCGCGCCGCACCCGAGCGCCGGCCCGGACCTCCCGCCTTGCCCCATCAGATCATCGGCCTCGCGGCGATCTCCCTGACCGTGGCGGTGCTGCTGCGCGGCTGGGGCGTGTCGCACCGGACGGCGTTCCTGCTTGGCGGCCTCGGCCTTGCCGCCACCGCGCTCATCGCCCTCGGTGATACGGGGCCTCGCGTCGAGCCGGGCCTGACGGGGCCGAGCGAGACCGAGACGATGCGGCCCCTGCAGAGCGTGGTGGTTCCGCAGCGCCCGGGCGGGGCCACCGCCGGCGTCGACGCCTTCTTTCCGTAACGGGCCCCTCCGCGACGAGCCAGGCGCGCGGGCTCAAGGGCGTCGAGACCCAAGGGCGTCGATCTCCCTTCCCGGGCCCGGCGACGCGCTCACGCCTGCTCAATCGTGAACGTCATCCCGAGCCCCGGCCCCTGGTCGGCGTAGTCGGCGAGCGACAGGCCGCGCTCGGCCAGGGTGGCGTCCACGAGATCCCGGTGCTTGCGCACCATCTGCCCGACCGCGAGCGGCGTGAGCCGCGGGCTCGCCTGCCGGAGCCGGTCGACGCCGACCGCCGCCGGCAGGCCCTCGCTCTCCGCGATGCGGGCGAGCGCCAGCCCCAGATCCCGCGCCTTCGTCTCGGACGCGGACAGCTTCCTGTGTGCCATGATGTCTCCTCTCAGGCCGCCCGCGGGCGGGCGGCGTCCGCGAAGGTCAGGGTGAGCGCGCGCCGCCCCGCGGCGTCGTGCACGTCAACGATCCAGGCCGACCAGTCGAGCCGCCCGGCGACACGGTCCATGATCGCGCGCGCCGCCCGTGCGGCCTCCGCGCGCAGGTCGTCCCGCGCCCGCAGGTACCGGCCGGAGAGGTCGAGCACCGCGTGCGCGCCGTCCGTGCAGTGGAAGCGGTAAGTGCCAGCCCGCATTCGTCTTTCGCCTCGTCGTCCACAGATGTTCACAGCGGTGGGCGAAACTGGCGCGGCCCGGATTGTGCCGCGCCCGTCCACCGTGTTTGTTCTCTAAATGTTCTATCATGTGGGAGGCGCGGATGCACGGTCTGGTTGTGGACGAAGGGGCATCCGAGGCCGAGCGGATTGCCGCGGCCTACGCGTGCGCGGCCGGCGGCGACACCTGGGCGGCCCTCGTCCGGGCCGTATCCGACGCGCTCGCGGACCTGGCCGAGGCGGAGCGTCGCTCGCTCCGCCGCGACCGCCTGATATCGCGCGGCTACGTGCGGGCGCGGCCGATCGACCGGGGAGATGCGTGAGGCCGTCCCCTGCGCGGGGTCGGGATCATCAGGAGAACATGAATCGGATGAAATGGACTTCTTGAGTTTATATCGCCTTGTGGAGCGTTCTTTTTTCGGATCGACTGGGTTCGCCGGCGCAAGGGTGCCAAAAATAGAGTGGCGACCCCGGTAGGGCTCGAACCTACGACCTGCCGCTTAGAAGGCGGCTGCTCTATCCAGCTGAGCTACGGGGCCGGTTGCCGCGGCCGAAACACCATGCCGTGCGCCACCGGTCAAGGGCTTGCGCCGCCACGCACCCCGGCCACGCGCCCTGGCCCCGCGGGAGGTCCCGACAGGGCCGGCGGCTCCCCCTCGCCCTTCGGCCTGGGAGACCTGTTCCCGCAGGTCGCCCCCGCGCGCAAGGGCGGCCGGCTTCGCCATCGACACCCTGGCGGGCCGCTACATCGTGCTCTGCTTCTTCGGCTCCGCTGGCGACCGCGGCCCTGGGGACGGCCCTGCGGGAGCGCGCCCGCTTGGACGATTCCCGCGCGAGCTTCTTCGGCGTCGGCATCGATCCCGCGGCCGAGGACGCCGGCCATTTCCGCCCGCACCGGGACAACGGCCAGGGCCTGACCGCGCACCGCCGCTTCGCCGTCTCGATCAACCTGACGGGCGATTTCGAGGGCGGCGCGGTGGGCTTCCCCGAGACCCTCACGGGCGGTGCCGGCAACGACACCTTCGCCTTCGCGGCCGGCGACTCGGGCATCACGGCGTCGACCTCCGACCTGATCACGGGCTTCGACACCGGCGACAGCATCCAGGTGCAGATCGTGGGTGGCGCCGTTCGTGCCGAGAACCGCGCGGCTGCCGGACGGAGCTTCGATCAGCCGCGCGAGCTCGCCAGCGAAGCCTTCGCGAATGGTCAGGCCAACGCGACCTTCATCACGGGTGCCCCGGCTTCAGACGGATCCACGGCTGCCTCGGGCGCCCGCGCCGTGCGGTCCGCCGCCGTGCCGGCTCCGCCTCCCATGCCGGGTCCTGCCTGGGCTGTCGTCCGGATTTCACGATCTTCGGCGATGACAGGCGAGTCCGAGATCGACCGCATCCAGGCGCCGGTCCAGCCTGAACACTGTCTTCGCGTGCGGTTCGGCACGCGTCTATAGCGGGTAAAGTTGAAAAACACCGCGGCGGTATCTTAACATTCCCTGCATGACCCGGTCGCAGGCCCTGCCCTCTCGCCTGACTTACCGGCTGCTGCCGCAGCCGGCGGATCGCGACGCGGTCCGGGCGCTGCTGGCCGCCTACCGGCGCATGCTGGTCATCCTGGACGAGATCCGCCGCACGCACGGCCTCGGCGCCAACGTCGTCGCGCTGATCGCGCACGGCTACCAGCGCGTGCGCGACGAGACCGGCCTGCCCGCTCGCCTCGTCACGCTGGGTATCCGCGACTTCGCCCGGCAACCGGCGGATCTCGACCCGCAGCAGGTCAGCGCGCTGCCCCTCGACGGGAAGCTGTTCAGCCTCAAGGGCGCCGCCGAGATCACCCTGACCACGCTCTGCGGCCGGCGCAGCATGCCCTACCGCGTCGAGGGCTACGACGGTCCCTGGCGCGAGCTCTCCGCCGCCCGCCTCACGATCGCGGGGGACGACATCACCCTCGTGGTGGGCGTCCCCGTCATGCCCACGCATCCGGCCCCGAACCCGAAGGAGATCCGCACCATGCCCGAGACCATCCTGACCCGCGTCGGCCGGATCATCGGCGGCCTCTCCAACGCGGCCCTGGAGGCTGTCGAGGACCGCAACGGCCTCGCGGTGGCCGAGCAGGCGCTCCGCGAGATCGACGCCGTGATCCACGAGGCCCGGCTCGACCTCGGCCGGATCAAGGCGGAGGAGCACCGGCTCGGTGCCCGACGCGGTCAGCTCGACGGGGAGCTCTCCGCGCTCCCCGAGAAGCTGGAGCTCGCGCTGGCGAGCGGGCGCGAGGATCTGGCGCGTGCCGGGATCAGTCGGCAGCTCGACCTCGAGAGCCAGATCGAGGCGATCGATTCGAGCCTCGGTGACGTCGCCGAGCGCCACGCGGCGGCCGCCAAGGCCCTGCAGGCGGCGGGCGCTGCCCGGCGCGACGCCGAGCACCGGATCGCCCTGCTGCGCAAGCCCCCCGCCGGGGGAACCGACCCGAAGGCGGCCGACACGCTCGCCGGCTACGGCGAGGAGGCGGGCCGCGCGGAGCGCCTCGCCCGGTCGCTGCGCGCCATCGACCGGGCGACCGGCACCGCCGGCGCGGTCGCCGACCCCTCGGTCGAGGAGCTCGACCGCCTGCACCGGGACGATGCCATCGAGCGGCGGCTCGCCGCGCTGAAGGGGGGCCTGCCCGCGTGAGCGCGCTCGCCGGGCCGGCGCTCTTCCCCTTCAGCCTCGCCGCCGCGGTGATGGCCGGTCTCGTTCTGGTCGAGGTCCTGTCGCTCCTCGTCGGGCACTCCGCCTCGGCGTTGGTCGATGGCGCGCTTGGGCAGGACGCCGGGCTGGACAATGCCGTGGACGGTCCGGTGGGGACGGCCCACGCGCACGGGGCCCTCTCGCCCGCCGCGTTGCTGTCGTGGCTCAATGTCGGCCGGGTACCCTTTCTGATCCTGCTGATCCTGGGGCTCGCCGCCTTCGCGCTCGCCGGCTTCGCCCTGCAGGGGCTGGCCGCCGCGCTCGTCGCGCCCCTGCCGGTGCCGCTCGCCGTGCTGGCCGCGGGCGCCGCCGCCCTGCCGGTGCTCAGGGTCTCGACCCGGGTGCTGGCTCGCCTGATCCCGCGCGACGAGAGCTACGCGGTCTCCGCCGACGACCTCGTGGGCGCGATCGCCGAGGTGACGCTCGGGCCTCTCGACCAGGGCCTGCCCGGGCAGGTTCGGGCGCTCGACCGGCACGGCAACCCGCATCTCCTGCGCGCCCGCGCCGCTCCGGACGCCCCCGCCATGCCGGCCGGCGCCCGGGTGCTGCTGGTCGACCGGGCGGACGGCGTCTTCGTCGCGATCCCGGCCGCGCCGGACCTCTGAACCGCTTACCCACCCGCGAAGGCTCGTTCCCGATGGACATGATCAGCCCCGGTCTCATCAACCTCCTGGTGATCGCCGGCATCCTCGTCGTCGCGCTGCTCGGCATCGGCTTCGTGTTCGGCCGGCTCTACCGGCGCACCACGCGCGACACCGCCTTCGTGCGCACGGGCCTCGGCGGCCGCAAGGTGGTGGTCGACGGCGGCACGGTGCTGCTGCCGGTCTTCCACTCCATCGCCCTGGTGAACCTCAACACCCTGCGGCTGGAGGTGAAGCGGTCCGGCAACGAGTCGCTGATCACCAAGGATCGGCTGCGCGCCGACATCACGGTCGAGTTCTACGTGCGCGTTGAGCCGCGCGAGGAATCGATCGCGCTCGCCGCCCAGACGCTGGGCGAGCGCACCAACGACGCCAACCTGCTGCGCGAGCTGATCGAGGCGAAGTTCGTCGACGCGCTCCGCGCGGTCGCCGCCGGCATGAGCCTGCCCGACCTGCAGGAGCAGCGCGCCGCCTTCGTGAAGGGCGTGCAGGAGGCGGTCTCGGGCGACCTGCGCCACAACGGGCTGGAACTCGAATCCGCCTCGCTGACCCGCCTCGACCAGACCGCGATCGAGCATTTCAACCCCGACAATTCCTTCGACGCGGAAGGCCTCGCCCGGCTCAAGGAGATCACCGAGCAGCGCCGCAAGGAGCGCAACGCCACCGAGCGCGACGCCGAGGTGGCGGTGGCCGAGAAGGACCGCGAGGCGGCGCTGCGCCAGCTCGAGATCCGGCGCGCCACCCGCGAGGCCGAGCTCGCCCAGGAGCGCGACATCGCCAACAAGACCGCCGAGACCCGGGCCGAGACCGCCCAGGCCGAGCAGCGCGCCCAGCAGAGCGAGGAGACCGCCCGGATCGAGCGCGAGCAGGCGGTGCGCCAGCGCGAGGCCGAGGCGCGCCAGAACTCCGAGAGCGCCCGCATCGCGGCCGACCTCGCCATCGCCCAGCGCAACGCCGAGTCCGAGCGCGAGCGCCAACTCGTGCTGCAGGACAACGCCATCCGGATCGCCGAGCGCTCGCAGAAGCAGTCGGAGGCGCTCGCCGCCGCCAAGGCCGCCGAGGCGCTGGCGGTCGCGGCCGAGGAGCGGGTCGCCACCGCCAAGGCCAAGGAGATCGCCGAGCGCGAGCGCGAGGTCACGGTGATCGCGGCCAAGCGCGAGGCGGAGCGCGAGGCCACCGGCATCACCGTCACGGCGGAGGCCGAGCGCCGGGCGGCGGAGGACCGGGCCAACGCCATCACCACCCTCGCGGAGGCCGAGGCGATTGCCGCCGCCTCGAAGGCCGAGGCTATCGCGAAGCTCGGCCGGGCCGAGGCCGAGCGCGAGCGGGTGATGAACGAGGCCCGCAACGCCCTCTCGCCGGAGGCGCGCGCTTACGAGACCGGGCTCAAGCGCCTCGGCATCATCCCGGACGCGCTGCGTGAGAGCATGCGGGCGGTGGAGAAGATCGACTCGATCCGCATCTTCGACGCGGGCGGGATGATGGGGGCAGGCACCGGTGCGGCCTCGGCGAGCTTCGGCGACAGCCTGTCGGGCCACCTGCTGCGCTACCAGTACAACAGCCCGATCCTCGGAGCGATCCTCGACGAGGCGGGCTTCTCCGGGGATGCCGGCAGCCTCGATGCGCTGGTGGGCGGCCTGCGCGACGGCAAGGCGGTGCGGCCCGCGTCGGCCGCCGCGCCCTGAGGCTCAGGCCGGCGCGCCGCGCTGCCAGCCCCGGATCTCGCGGATATGGGCGGCGGGCAGCTGCGCGGCCCCGGCCGCGGCCGCGACGGCCTCGAGATAGCCCGGCCGCGGCACGCCGGGCGTCGCGCTGCGGCCGAGATAGATCAGCGCCCGCTTGACGCCGCCCACCGCCGCCACCGGCTGGTAGGCCTTCACGTAGAGCCCGCCCGAGACGCCCTCGTAGCGGTCGAGCGCCGGTACGTCGGCGAGCGCCAGCTCCCAGAGCACGCCCCAGACCGAGCGGCCGGGATCGCGCACCACGGAGGCGTAGCCCTCGCGCATGATGATGAAGCGGTGGCGGCGCAGCTCCGCCCGGCCGACGAGGCACGAGGCCGGGCAGCGCAGGGCCATGGCGGCGGCGTCCATGTTGGCGCCGTAGGCGAAGTAAAGGGGCATGCGACCCCCATACCCGGACGGGCGGCGTCAGGCGAATTCGAGGATCACAGCGTCGACCGCGAGGCTGTCGCCCTCCTTGGCGTGGATCTTCGAGACCGTGGCGTCGCGCTCGGCGCGCAGCACGTTCTCCATCTTCATCGCCTCGACCACGGCGATCGGCTCGCCGTTCTTCACCTCCTGGCCTTCGTTCACCAGGATCTGCTTCACGAGGCCGGGCATCGGGCAGAGCACCTGCTTGCCCGAGCCCGCCTGCTCCTTCACCGGCATCAGGGCGGCGAGCTCCGCCTCGCGCCGCGTGTAGACCCGGGCCTCGGCGGCGCAGCCCGCGTGCTGGAGCGCGACGCCGTTGAGCAGGCCCCGCACCTGGATCGCGGCGCGCTGCGCGCCGATCGTGCCGGTCCAGACCGGCTCGCCGGGGCGCCAGTCGCTCGCCACCAGATGGGCGGCGCCGTCCGCCTCCGTCACCACGACGCCGTCCTCGTGCGGATCGACCGTGACCGGGTAGGACTGGCCTGCCAGGATCACGACCCGGTCGCGCTCGAACCGGAGGAGCGCGGGATCGCGCATCTGGCCCGAGATGCCGCGCTTGCGCTGGTTGAGCTGGTGGTCGATCGCCGCCGCGGCCGCCATCATCCGGCGGGCGACGTCGCCCGCGGGCTCGGGGGCCTGGAAGCCCTCGGGGAACTCCTCGGCGATGAAGCCCGTCGACAGCCGGCCCTCCTGCCAGCGCGGATGCGCCATCAGGGCCGACAGGAACGGGATGTTGTGGCGGATGCCGTCGATCGCGAAGGCGTCGAGCGCCTCGCCCTGCGCGGCGATCGCCTCCGCGCGGGTCGGCGCCCAGGTGACGAGCTTGGCGATCATCGGGTCGTAGTGGATCGCGATCTCGCCGCCCTCCTCCACGCCCGTGTCGTTGCGCACGATGGCGTGGCCCTGGCGGCCCTCCTCGGGCGGCAGGTAGGTGGTGAGCCGGCCGATCGAGGGCAGGAAGTTGCGGGTCGGATCCTCGGCGTAGACGCGGCTCTCCACCGCCCAGCCGTCGAGCTTCACCTGATCCTGGCTCAGCGGGAGCGGCTCGCCCGCTGCCACCCGGATCATCAGCTCGACGAGGTCGAGGCCGGTGATCATCTCGGTGACCGGATGCTCGACCTGGAGGCGCGTGTTCATCTCCAGGAAGTAGAAGGACTTGTCCTGGCCGGCCACGAACTCGACCGTGCCGGCCGAATCGTAGTTCACCGCCTTGGCCAGCGCGACGGCCTGCTCGCCCATCCGGCGCCGGGTCTCCGCGTCGAGAAGCGGCGAGGGGGCCTCCTCGATGACCTTCTGGTTGCGGCGCTGGATCGAGCACTCGCGCTCGCCCAGGTAGATCACGTTGCCGTGCTTGTCGCCGATCACCTGGATCTCGATGTGGCGCGGGTCGGTGATGAACTTCTCGACGAACACCCGGTCGTCGCCGAAGGAGGACGAGGCCTCGGACTTGGCGCGGGCGAAGCCCTCGGCGACCTCGTCGGCCGAGTGGGCGATGCGCATGCCCTTGCCGCCGCCGCCGGCCGAGGCCTTGATCATCACCGGATAGCCGATCTCGTCGGCGATCTTGACCGCGTGTTCGGGGCTCTCGATCACGCCGAGGAAGCCCGGCACGGTCGAGACCTGGGCGGCGGCCGCCGCCTTCTTCGACTCGATCTTGTCGCCCATTGCGGCGATGGCGCCGGGATTCGGGCCGATGAAGACGATGCCGGCCTCGGCCAGCGCCTTCGGGAAGGCCTCGCGCTCCGAGAGGAAGCCGTAGCCCGGATGCACCGCCTGCGCGCCCGTCTTCCTGCAGGCCTCCACGATCTTCTCGATCACCAGGTAGGACTGCGCGGCCGGCGCCGGCCCGATATGGACGGCCTCGTCGGCCATGGCCACGTGGACGGCGTCGCGGTCGGCGTCCGAGTAGACCGCCACGGTCTTGATGCCCATCCGGCGCGCCGTCTTGATGACGCGGCAGGCGATCTCACCTCGGTTGGCGATCAGAATCTTGTCGAACATGCGCCGCTCGGACCGTTGCTTCCCAGGATGATGATCCGGGTTCTGGAGCCCGGTCGAATTCCCCGATAAAGCAGATGTGCGGCGGACGGAAGCTGTGCTTTGGGTGGTCTCCCGGGATGCTGCTGGGATGCCAGGCGGGGTCCGCTCAGGCGGCCAGCGCGAAGCTCGGACGGCGCGCAGCGCCCGGCTGGCGCGACCAGCTGTTGGCGGCCAGGGCGAAGGCCGTGAGGTTCTCGGCGCTGGCCTGGGCCTCGCGCACGATCTCGACGGCGATGCGGGCGGCGACCGGGGTCGGGCCGCTGCGGCCGGAGAGGGAGCCGGCGAGCCAGGCGGCGGTCTCGCGCTCGATCCGGCCGGTGGGACGCTCGCCCCAGACCGCGAAATCGACGACCGCCGCGATCAGGAAGTCGCCGAAGGCGGCGTCCGCCGGCACGGCCCGCTCCAGGGCGATCAGCATGTCGGCCTCCTCGCGGCTGCCGATGCCCTCCGGCAGGACGTCGCGCATCAGGCGGCGCACGTCGGCCTCCGAGATCCCGCCGACGCTCTTGGCATGGTTGCAGAAGTGCTGAAGAGAAGTGTTGATCATAGCTTGCTGCCTCCCCGGCTGTTTGTCTGTGCCGGTGCTTGTCCTTCGATGTAATGGACTATGGCTCTTCGGGATCCTCTTGGAGGTTAACGCGAAAATCTGAACCCGTGTTCAGGTAAACGGCCGCTCACGAAGCAGGCTTTCGGGAATCTTGCCGCGCCGTGCCGGGCTCGGCGACGCCGTCTGGGAAGAAAGGCCGCGCGGGTGTCCGCTCCGGCGGAACGGTCGCGCTTGCTCCGCATTGACGCTCGGTTTCTCCGCGCGGAGTCGACGTCCAATGACCCTTCTGAAATGGGCCCTCATCTGCTTCGTGATCTCGCTGATCGCGGGCGGCCTCGGCTTCACCGGCATCGCCTCGGGCGCCGGGTCGCTCGCCCGCATCCTGTTCGGCCTGTTCCTGCTCGTCGCGATCGTGATCGTGGTCATCGCCTTCGCGATCGGGCAGGCGGTGTTCTGAGGTGACACCCCTCGCCGGGCGGACTTGCCTCGTCACGGGGGCGACGAACGGCATCGGCTACGAGACGGCGCTCGGGCTCGCCCGCGCGGGCGCCGGTCTCGTCCTGGTCGGGCGCGACGCCGGGCGACTGCGGGACGCGGAGGCCCGCATCCGGGCCGCGGTTCCGGGCGCGCGCGTCGATCCCCGGCAGGCCGACCTGTCGAGCCAGGCCGAGATCCGCCGGCTCGCCGCCGCGATCGGGCGCGCGCACGACCGGCTCGACGTGCTGGTCAACAACGCGGGCGCGATCTTCGATCGGCGGGAGACGAGTGTCGACGGGATCGAGCGCACCTGGGCCCTCGACCATCTCGGCTACGTGCTGCTCACCCTGGAACTCCTCGACCTGCTCGCAACCTCCGGGCGCCCGGGCGCGGCCGCCCGCATCGTCAACGTCGCCTCGCGGGCGCACGAGCGCGGCCATATCGACTTCGACGACATCGAGGGCGCGCGGCGCTACGGCGCGATCCGGGCCTACGCGCAGGCCAAGCTCGGCAACGTGCTGTTCACCTACGCGCTGGCCCGCCGGCTCGCCGGCCGGCCCGTCACCGTGAACGCGCTCCATCCGGGCGTGATCAACTCCGGCTTCGCCCGCAACACCGGCGGCCTGCTCGGCTTCGGCTGGGGGCTGATCCGGCCGTTCCTCGCGACACCCGAGGCGGGCGCCCGCACCTCCCTGCTCCTCGCCGCCGCCCCCGGGATCGAGGGCGTCAGCGGACGCTACTTCGCGCGGGGCCGGGACGTGCCCTCGTCGCCCGAGAGCCGGGACGAGGCGGTGCAGGAGCGGGTCTGGGCGCTGAGCCTGGAGCAGGTCGGGCGGGGGTGAAGGGCCTCCCCTCACGTGGTCTCCCTCCCCCGCAGAGGGGGGAGGGTTGAAGCGTCACGCCGCCGCGGCCGCCCCCTGCCCCGAGGCCTGGCGGTCCTGGATCTCGATGAAGACCCGCGTCACCTCGCGGTTGCGCTCCCGGAGCGTCCGGTCGAGGCGTGTGACCGCGCTCTCGATCTCGGCGCCCGAGAGGTCGTCCGCCATGTCGAGGCTGACATTCACCAGGATGTCGTCGGGGCCGAGATGCTGGGTCAGCACCTCGTTGACGTGGCGCACGCCGGGCTCGGCCCGCACGATCTCGCGGATCTGCGCCACCACCTCCGGGTCGGCCGCCTCGCCGATCAGCAGGCCGTGCGTCTCGATCATCAGGAAGATCGCCATGCCGATCAGCACGAGGCCGATGCCGACCGAGGCCCAGCCGTCGAGGGCGGGCATGTCGAGGAGATGGGCCGCCACCACGCCCGTGAAGGCGATCACGAGGCCGATGAGCGCCGCCACGTCCTCGACCAGGATCGTGAACAGCGACGGATCCTTGCTGCGGCGGATCGCGGTGATCGGCGAGCGGTTGCCCTTCTCGGCCCAGAAGGCCCGCACGGCGACGAGGCAGGAATAGCCCTCCGCCAGGATCGCGAAGCCGAGGATCGCCACGTTCACCCAGAAGCCCGGGAGGTGGTAGCCGAGGATCGTGGCGTCGGCCGCCGGCTCGGGGTGCATGATCTTCTCCGCGCCCTCGTAGATCGCGAAGATGCCGCCGCCGAGGAAGATCATCAGCGCGACCACGAAGGCGTAGAAGTAGATCTCGCGGCCGTAGCCGAAGGGGTGGCGCGCGTCCGCCGGCCGCTTGGCCCGCTTCAGGCCCACCAGCAACAGGAGCTGGTTGGCGGTGTCGACCACCGAATGGACGCCCTCGGCCAGCATCGCGGTCGAGCCGGTGAGGAAGGCGCCCACGAACTTCGCCGCCGCGATGGCGAGGTTGGCGCCCGCGGCGGTGTAGATGGCGCCGGTGCTCTCGGCCATGCGCGTCTGTCCTGGCTGTGCCGGCGCTGGGCCGGTCTCGATGTCGGGTGAGCCGGGAATGAGCCGACAGAGGCCAAGGTTCCGCCGGGGTTCCACCAAGGTTCCGGGCGGCGGGCGGTGGACGGACCGGACGCCGTTCGGCATCGTGCCCGGCAACCGAGGAGACGACCGGAGCCGAAATGTCCGCAACGATGTCCGCAGAGACGCCCGCCTACGATGCCCAGAACGTCTTCGCCAAGATCCTGCGCGGCGAGATCCCGGCCCACCGGGTCTACGAGGACGACCACACCCTGGCCTTCATGGACGTGATGCCCCAGGGCGAGGGTCACACCCTGGTGATCCCGAAGGCGCCCTCACGGGGCCTGCTCGACGCGGAGCCGGAGGCGCTCGCCGCGCTGATCGCGAGCGTGCAGCGGGTGGGGCGGGCCGTGAAGGCGGCCTTCGCGGCCGACGGGCTGACGGTCTTCCAGTACAACGAGCCGGCGGGCGGGCAGACGGTGTTCCACCTGCACGTCCACATCATCCCGCGCCGGGAGGGCGTCCCGCTCAGGCGTCACGAGGGCGGGATGGCCGACAACGCCGTGCTGGCCGAGCACGCGGAGCGGATCCGCGCGGCGCTGAAGGGCTGAAGGGGCGGCGCGGGCGCGGGCGCGGGAGGCGGTTCAGGCCGCCGCCGTGCCGCCCGCCTGGGCCATGCCGGCGAGAACCCGCCGGAGCGCCGCGTTCTCGGCCTCGAGCTCGCTGATCCGGCGCAGCAGAACCGTCAGGGATGCGTCGGCGGTCTCCGCGGCGGGAGCGGCCGGTGGGGGCGGAGCGGCGGCCGCCGCCTCCTCCGCGAAGGTGACGCCGATGCCGTCCTCGCGCCGCCAGCGCAGGGTCGCCCGGTAGGTGCGGTCCTTCTGCGGGATGTAGAGGTCGAAGCTCGCCGGCAGCGTCGCGGTCTCGCTGAGGGCCAGCCGGGCGCCCGAGGGCGAGAAGTCCCGGACCATGCAGTCCATGGAGGACGCGCCGTTGTTGAAGCTGATGCGCCCCTTCAGGAACACACGCTGGCGCACCTCGTTGCGATGCTCCGCCGACATCTCGCCTCCGCCTCAGGATCGGTTTCGAGCCCGATCCTGCCACCGCAGCCCTTAAGGAACGTTTTTCCCGATCCGCGACTCGCGGATGCCGTCAGGCGGTGTAGCGCCGGTCCACGGTCTGGAAGAGATAGAAGCCGTTGAAGCGCACGGCCGTGTCGGCGGCGCGCCCGTCGAAATCGAGCGGCGCCCCGTCCTCCGTCCCGAGCTTGCCCTCGAAGGTCCAGCGCCCGCCGCCGAGGAAGGCCGGAACGGTGCAGGATTCCGGCACCGCGCAGCACAGACCCTCGACGCTCTTCAGGCGGAACAGATTGTAGCTTCGCATCGGAAGTCCTCCGCTTGGCCGCCCTCTGGCCGATCCATTGGATCGGGGCCGATCCGATGGATCGGTGTCGATGCGATAAGTCGGTTCCGACGCCTCGCATCAGAGCCGATGCCCCGCAGCGCGTGCGCTGCGAAGAATCGGCTTGACCGTTCCCATAATGGCACAATCGGTCGGGTTTATGTCGGCTCGTTTGCGGGGACGTTTCTCTCCAGCTCGGCGAGCCAGATCCGCGCGGAGGCGTCGGAGGGCGCGCGCCAGTCGCCGCGGGGCGAGAGCGAGCCGCCGGCCGCGACCTTCGGGCCGTTCGGGAGCGCCGAGCGCTTGAACTGGCTGAAGCCGAAGAAGCGCGTGAGAAAGACGCCGAGCCAGCGCCGGATCACCGGCAGATCGTAGGCGACGCGCTTGGCCTCGGGGAAGTCCGGCGGCCAGGCGCCTCGTTCCCTGTCGCCCCAGGCGTGGAGCGCCAGGAACGCGATCTTCGAGGGCCGGAACCCGTAGCGCAGCGTGTAGAACAGGTTGAAGTCCTGCAGCGCGTAGGGGCCGATCGTCGCCTCCGTGCTCTGGGGCGTGTCGTCGGCGTCCATCGGCACGAGCTCGGGCGAGATCTCGGTGTCGAGCACCGCCTGGAGCGTGCGGTTCTCCTCCGCGCCCAGTTGTCCCGAAGAGATGACCCAGCGGATCAGGTGCTGGATCAGGGTCTTGGGCACGCCGCTGTTCACCGCGTAGTGGCTCATCTGGTCGCCGACACCGTAGGTGCACCAGCCGAGCGCCAGCTCCGAGAGGTCGCCGGTGCCGACCACGATGCCGCCGTGGCGGTTGGCGAGCCGGAACAGGTAGTCGGTGCGTCGCCCCGCCTGCACGTTCTCGAAGGTGACGTCGTAGACCGCCTCGCCCTTCGCGAAGGGATGGCCCATGTCGGCGAGCATCTGCTTCGCGGCCGGGCGGATGTCGATCTCGGCGGCCGTGCAGCCCATCGCCCGCATCAGGGCGTGGGCGTTGGACTTCGTGCCCTCCGAGGTCGCGAAGCCCGGCATCGTGTAGGCCAGGATGTCGGAGCGCGGGTAGCCCAGCTGGTCGAAGGCCTTGGCGATGACGATGAGCGCGTGGGTCGAGTCGAGGCCGCCCGAGACGCCGATCACCGCCCGCTTGGTGCCGGTGGCCTGGAGGCGCTGGGCGAGGCCCGCCACCTGGATGTTGTAGGCCTCGTAGCAATCCTGCGCGAGGCGGTCGGCCTCGGCCGGCACGAAGGGGAAGCGCTCGACCCGGCGCAGCAGGCCGAGATCCTCCGTCGGCGGATCGAGCCGGAACGCGACCCGGCGGTAGGGCGGGGCGCCCGCGGATCCGGCGTGGGCCGAGCTCTCGGCCGAACTCCGGGCCGAACTCCGGGCCGAACTCCGGGCATTGTCGTCGAAGCTGCCGGCCTGGCGCCGGTCCTGGGCGAGCAGGTCGAGGTCGATGTCGGCGATGGTCGCCACCGGCGCTTGCGGGAAGCGCTCGCCTTCCGCCAGCCGCACGCCGACCTCGTCGATCGAGGTCTGGCCGTCCCAGGCGAGGTCGGTGGTCGATTCCCCCTGCCCCGCCGCGGCGTAGACGTAGGCGCAGGAGGCCCGCATCGAGGCCGCGCGGGTGAGGAGCGCGCGGGCATCCGCCCGGCCCACCGTGATCGGGCTGCCCGAGGGGTTGGCCAGCACCGTGGCGCCGTGGAGCGCCGCCCGCATCCCGGGGGCGTCCGGCACCCAGAGATCCTCGCAGATCTCGATGCCGACGACGAAGCCTGGCAGATCCTCGGCCGCGAACAGCAGGTCGGTTCCGAAGGGCGCATCAAAGCCGGCGATCCGCACGGTCTCGCCCGCGATCCCGGCACCGGAGGCGAAGTGGCGCTTCTCGTAGAACTCGCGGTAGTTCGGCAGGTAGCTCTTCGGCACGACGCCCAGCAGCCGGCCGCCCTGGATGGCGAGCGCCGTGTTGTAGATCCGGTTGCCCCAGCGCAGCGGCGCGCCGACCACCAGCAGGGGGCGCAGATGCGCCGATTCCGCGATCAGCCGCCCGGCGGCCTCCTCGACCGCGTCGAGCAGCGTCTCCTGCAGGAACAGATCCTCGATCGCGTAGGCCGACAGCGCGAGTTCCGGGAAGACGGCGAGCGCCGCCCCGCGCGCGTGACAGGTGCGGGCGAGCGCCAGCACCGCCTCGGCGTTGCGGTCCGGCTCGGCCGGGTGGCTGCGGCCGGTGCAGGCGGCGACGCGCGCGAAGCCGTGGCGGTAGAGCGAGCGGAACTCTGGAACCTGGGTCACGGCGGGCCGGCCTCGCGTGCGGGTAACCTTGCCGGGGATCTAAGGCACCGCGCCCACGCTCTCCAGCGGGGCAGGGGAGCAACAGGGGTATGTCGGCGGCGGGTAAGGACCGGCCGACCGGCTCAAGCCTCTGTTAACGACGACGCGCCTAACTCGGGGACGAGCCGCCCTCCCCCGGGCGGAAGCCCTGTTTCGAGTAACAGAAGCTCTCATGCGCGCATCGGGACGGCCCCCCTACTCACACCGCGACCCCTCCCGCCCCGGCCGCGGCGTCGACCGCCCGGGCCTCTCGCTCGGCGCGCTCGCGCACCGGCTGATGTCGCTCCGCCAGAGCCTGACGCGCCGCCTCGGCGGGGCGCCGCGCCATCCCGGCTACAACCTGCCGCGCCAGGGGCAGAGCGCCGCCCAGAGCTGGGCCACCCCGCCGAACGCCATGCTGGGCCGCGGCCAAGATCCCCAGGTGCCGATGCCGCGCGTCCTGCAGCCCGAGTTGGCGCCTTTCGGCGGACCGGAGACGCGTTTCGGTGCGCCGGAGGTGCCGTTCGGTGCCGACGAGGCGGGCGGCTTCGGCAGGCCTGAGGCGGCCCGGCGACAGGCCGAGCCGCAGGGCTGGCCCGACCACGTCTTCGACGACCGCGCCGGCTTCGAGCCGCCGCTGCCGCGCCACGAGAGCCGCATCGATCACGCCGCCTCGACGCCGGGCGTGCTGGTGCGCCAGCCTCGCCGCCCGGCCGCGATCGCGCCCGAGGGCGTGCCGGCCGACGCCTACGCGACCGCGCCTGCCGCGGCGCCCGCCTCCGCCCTGCCCCAGCCCTCGGCCGTGCGCTTCACCCGCACCCCCGACGCCGTGCTGCAGGAGCGCCGCCAGCGGGCGCTGGAGGCCGAGCGCGCCGCCTTGGAGCGCGCCCGCGCCGAGGCGCAGGCCGCCCTCCAGGCCCAGGCGGATGCCCGGGCCGCGATCGAGCGCGCCGAGGCCGAGCGCCGCGCCGCCGCCGAGGAGGCCGAGCGCCGCGAGGCCGAGCAGGCCGCCGCGGAGGCGGCGCGCCTCGCCGCCGGTCCGCCCGTGCCCCTCTGGCGCCAGCCCTTCGTGGCGTCCGAGGGCGTGCGCTACTTCCGCACCCCCGACCGGCGCCCGGCCCGCCCGAGCGTCGAGCTGTCGGCGGAGGCGCACGCGGCCGACGAGGCCCTGCAGGCGACGGCCGCCGAAACCGTCCTGACCGACGCCGAGGCGATGCCGGGCACCGTCGAGCCGGCGTTCGCCGAACCGGCCGTCGTCGCGTCGTCCCTCGTCGCGGAGAGCTGCAGCGCGCCTGTCCCCGAGGCCGGCGACTTCTCGGACCTGCCCGACTGGTCGGGCGTGCAGCCCTGGTTCGGCAGCGACGACGCCTTCTCGGCGGCCGAGGCCTGGGCCGCGCTCGACGCCGCGCAGACGCCCGCGGAGACCGCCCCCGACGCCGAGCCGACCTCCGAGCCGGTCTCCGAGTCTGCCGCAGGCGAGACCGCGCCCTACGTCGCGGTGCCGGTCGACATCTCGCACCTGCGCTCGCTGCCGCCGAAGCCCGTCTACGTGCTCGACCGGCTGGTTCGCTTCGACATGCCGCCGCGCCCGGCCGACCTGCAGGACAATGCCAGCGCCCGCGCCGCCCAAGAGGCGGCGGCTGCGGCCGCGGCGGCCGCTGCTGCCGCCTTCCTGCCGCCGCGCCCGGCTCTGACGCTGGTCTTCGGTCCCGAGACGCCCGCCCCGGCCGGCCCGAGCGACGCCGCCGTGCTGGCGGAGATCGCGGTCGAGACGCCGGCCGAGATCACGGTCGCCGAGCCCGCCCCGGCGCCGCGCCCCCTCCGGCCGGCCCTGTCGGCGATGGCCGCCCGCGCCGCCATCCGCCCGGCCCGCCAGCCGGGCGCGCCGGAGCCGGTTCCGGCGCCCGCCGAGGTTGCCGCCTTCGAGCCCGCCGCGTTCCAGGCGCCCCTCCCGGTCGCGGCCGAGGCCCCCGCGCCCGTCGTGGTGCCGATCCCGGCGCGTCCCGTCCTGTTGCGCGGCCGGGCGGCCCCGGCCCCCGAACCGGTCGAGGAGATCGCCGAGGCGGCCGAACCCGAGGCCGCGGAAGCCCCCCTCCCCTTCCCGGCCGAGACCGAGCAGGGCGTCACGGCCGAGCCGCCCCCCCTCCCCGTTCCGGCCCAGGCCCCGGTGAACGTGCCGGCCGTGGTGCGCCCGCACCTGATCCCGGCCGGGCGCCACCTCGAGGTCGCGGCCTTCGCGAATGCCGACTACCAGCTGCCCGCCCTCGAACTCCTCGCCCTGCCCGCCCCCGGCGGCAGCGAGGAGGTCGATGCCGACGTGCTGGAGCAGAACGCCCTCAACCTGCAGCAGACGGTCCAGGATTTCGGCGTGCGCGGCGACATCCTGGCCGTGCGTCCCGGCCCGGTCGTGACCCTCTACGAGCTGGAGCCGGCGCCCGGCACCAAGTCGTCCCGTGTCATCGGCCTGTCGGACGACATCGCGCGCTCGATGTCGGCGGTCTCGGCCCGCGTCGCGGTCGTGCCCGGCCGCAACGTCATCGGCATCGAGTTGCCGAACGAGACCCGCGAGACGGTCTACCTGCGCGAGCTTCTCTGCGCGCCGGACTTCGCGGAGACGAAGCACAAGCTGGCCCTGTGCCTGGGCAAGAACATCGGCGGCGAGCCGATCATCGCGGACCTCGCCCGCATGCCGCACCTGCTGGTGGCCGGCACCACCGGTTCGGGCAAGTCGGTGGCCATCAACACCATGATCCTGTCGCTCCTCTACCGGATGAAGCCGGAGGAGTGCCGCCTGATCATGGTCGATCCCAAGATGCTGGAGCTCTCCGTCTACGACGGCATCCCGCACCTGCTCTCCCCCGTCGTCATCGACCCCAAGAAGGCGGTGATCGCCCTCAAATGGGCCGTGCGCGAGATGGAGGAGCGCTACAAGAAGATGTCCAAGATCGCGGTCCGCAACATCGACGGCTACAACGCCCGGATGAAGGAGGCCCGCGAGCGCGGCGAGACCATCACCCGCACGGTGCAGACGGGCTTCGACCGCCACACCGGCGAGGCGGTGTTCGAGGAGGAGGCGATGGACCTGTCGCCGCTCCCCTACATCGTGATCGTGGTGGACGAGATGGCCGACCTGATGATGGTGGCCGGCAAGGACATCGAGGGGGCGATCCAGCGCCTCGCGCAGATGGCGCGGGCGGCGGGCATCCACCTGATCATGGCGACCCAGCGTCCCTCGGTGGACGTGATCACCGGCACCATCAAGGCGAACTTCCCGACCCGGATCTCCTTCCAGGTGACGAGCAAGATCGACTCGCGCACGATCCTGGGCGAGATGGGCGCCGAGCAGCTGCTCGGCCAGGGCGACATGCTGTTCATGGCCGGCGGCGGCCGCACGACGCGCGTGCACGGCCCGTTCTGCTCGGATGCCGAGGTCGAGAGCGTGGTGGCCCACCTCAAGCGCCAGGGCCGGCCGGCCTACCTCGACGCCGTCACGGCGGACGATTCCCCCGAGGAGGCGCCCGCCAAGGGCTCCCGCGGCGCGAAGGCCGCGGCTCCGGCCGCGGAGGAACGCGAGGAGGACGCTCCGGTCTTCGACGTCGGCGCCTTCGCGGCGGCGGTCGGGGGCGAGGCCGGCGAGCTCTACGAGCAGGCGATCCAGGTGGTGCTGCGGGACCAGAAGGCCTCGACCAGCTACATCCAGCGCCGCCTGCAGATCGGCTACAACCGCGCCGCCTCGCTGATGGAGCGGATGGAGATCGAGGGCATCGTCGGCCCGGCCAACCACGCGGGAAAGCGCGAGATCCTGGTCGACGCCGGCCACTTCGCGGGCACGGGCATCGGCAACGCGATGGCGCACCCGCTCGGCGCCGCCGCGATGGACGACGAGGACTGAGAAGCCCCGTCCGCCCGGCCCCGGCCGGGCGGATCCGCGACGCGCGTCGCATCTTCGCCACAGGGGCGGGCTCTAAGCGGGCCCGCCCGCCAAGCCCCGCATCCGGCGACCGCGCCACGAGGAGACAGCCCCACGATGATCGGCCGCCGCACCAGCCCCGCCGCCGTGTCGCTTCTCGTCCTCGCGGCCTGGCTCGGCGCCGCCGCGCCGGCCGAGGCGCAGGTCGGCAACTTCCTCGACAGCCTGTTCGGCCGCAAGGAGCAGCCGGCGCCCGCCCCCGAGCCGGTGCCCGAGGCGGCTCCTCCGGCTCCCGCGCCCAAGAAGGCGGCGCCCAAGCCCCAGGCGGGCAAGGACGCCAAGGAGCACAAGGACGCGGCGAAGGCGGCCAACGAGAAGACCGGCAGCATCAAGGGCAAGCCCGGCCCGGCCGAGGCCAAGGCGCCCGCCTCCGAGAAGGTCGCGGCGGTCGGCGCGCCCGCGGCGATCCCGGCCGCGCTGGAGCAGGCGGATCCTGCCACCGTGCTCGCCCAGGCCAACGCCTACTTCAACGGGCTCAACACCCTCACCGGCAGCTTCATGCAGATCTCGGCGGACGGGCGCCGGATCGGCGGCAAGCTCAGCCTCGTGAAGCCGGGCCGCCTGCGCTTCGACTACGACCAGCCCTCGCCGCTGGAGGTGGTGGCCGACGGCCAGTCGGTCGCCGTGCGCGACCGCAAGCTCGGCACGCAGGACCTCTACTTCATCGCCCAGACGCCGCTGAAATTCCTGCTGCGCGAGAAGATCGACCTCGCCCGCGACCTCACGGTGACCGAGGTGGTCAACGAGCCGGGCGGCATCCGCATCGCGCTGGAGGACCGGGCGACGCTCGGCGGCACCTCGAAGATCCAGCTCTACTTCGACGCCGAGATGAAGACCCTGTCGCAGTGGCGGATCACCGACCCGCAGGGCTACCTGACCACGGTGCAGCTCTCGAACCTGCAGCGGGGCAAGGCCGTCGACGGGTCGCTGTTCTTCATCAATTACGGCCGCGCCGAGGACAAGGCGATGGCTGAGCGCATCAAGCAGTCGCAGAACCCCTGAGGGAGAGCAGCCAGCCGGGCCGCGCGGTAGCCGCCAGGCCCGGCTGAAGCCGCTGTCGAACGGGTCAGCGGCCCTGCCTCAGGCCGCTGCGGCCGTCGGGCGCCAGCGGTCGAGCTCCCGGTCGATCGCCCGCTCGGTCCCCTCCATGAAGGCGGCGGCCGAGAGGCCGGCCGCCAGCGGCGCGAGGTAGCTCACCACCACGGTCCCGGGCCGGCTGAGCGAACCGCTCGGCCAGTACAGGCCGGAATTGACCGCCACCGGCAGCACCGGCAGGCCGAGCTTGCCGTAGAGCAGCTCGGCCCCGCGCTTGAACTGCACCGGCGCCCCGAAGGCGCTGCGGGTGCCCTCGGGAAAGATCAGCACCGAGCGGCCGGCCGCCACCGCCGCGCGGCTCTCCTCGATCATGGTGCGCAGGGCCTGGGTACCGTTGGCGCGGTCGATGATGATCATCGGCGAGCGGCGCAGGAACCAGCCGACCACGGGGATCGCGACGAGCTCGCGCTTGGCGATGATCGCCACGTCCGGCACCAGGACCAGGAAGGCCAGGGTCTCCCAGGCGGACTGGTGGTTGGCCACGATCAGGCAGGGCTCGGCCGGGATCCGCTCGCGGCCCTCCTCGACGTAGCGCAGGCCGACGATCCCCCGGAGCCCGAACAGGATGCCGCGCGCCCAGAGCCGGGTCGCGGCGCGGATCGGCCGGGCGGGCGCGCCGCTCGCCGCGAAGGCGAGCAGCGGCGCGAGGAACAGGGCGGTCCAGGCCGCCCAGTAGGCGTTGAAGCAGACGGAGCGGAGGGAGGGCACGGGGCTGGGGTCTCGGGCGGCGGAGCGCGCCCATACCGCCTTCCCGGGGCCGGTGCACGGCATTTCGGGCGCCTGCGACACGGACGCGCTGTGCCGGTCCGCCAAATCGGCTATCGAGGCCGCGCCCTTCTCCGACCGGTTCGGGACCCTGATCGCGTGCGCTTCACCGTCACCACCTGGAATATCAATTCGGTGCGTCTGCGCATCGATTCCGTGCTGCGCTTCCTCAGCGAGAACCAACCCGACGTCCTCTGCCTGCAGGAGACGAAGTGCCCGAACGAGCTCTTCCCCCTGAAGGCCTTCGCCGGCACCGGCTACGAGAACGTCGTGTTCTCGGGCCAGAAGGGCTACAACGGCGTCGCGATCCTCTCGCGCTTCCCGCTCCTCAGCCCCGAGATGATGGGCTTCTGCGAGCGCCCGGACGCCCGCCACATCTCGGCGGTGCTGGGGCGCGAGGCGGGGCCGGCCGCGGGGATCGTGCTGCACGATTTCTACGTGCCGGCGGGCGGCGACGTGCCGGACCGCAACCTCAACCCGAAATTCGCCCACAAGCTCGACTTCCTGGCCGAACTCCGTGCCTGGGGCGGGCGGCGCGTCTCCGGCCCGGCGATCCTCGTCGGCGACCTCAACGTGGCGCCGCTGGAGCACGACGTCTGGTCGCACAAGCAACTCCTCGACGTGGTGAGCCACACCCCCGGCGAGACCGAGGCGTTGGAGACCCTGAGAGCTGAGGCCGGCTGGATCGACACGGCGCGCCACCTCACGCCCGAGCCGGAGAAGATCTACACGTGGTGGAGCTACCGCTCGCCGAACTGGGAGCTCGCCAACAAGGGGCGGCGCCTCGACCACGCCTGGGTCTCGCCGGATCTGGCCGGGACGGTGCGCAGCGTCACCGTCTCGCGCGAGACCCGCGCCTGGGAGCGCCCCTCCGACCACGTGCCCGTGACGCTGGCTCTCGAACTCTGAGTGGAACGGACAAGCCGCTCCCGCATTGGCCCGGCATCACGAACCGTTGATGAGGCCCTCATGCGCAAGCTGCTGCTCGCCTTCCTGCTTCCCCGCGTCGTCTCCTGGCTGCGTCGCCGCTACGGCTCGCCGAACCACCGCACCCGTCCGTACTGAGAACTCGTCATCTCCCTCCCCCGGAAAGGGGGAGGGAGAGTTTCGGCGCTACACCGCCTGCCGGGCCGTCTCCGGCATCAAGAGCACCGCGACGAAGCTCATCGCGGCCGCGATCCCCAGATAGGCCCCCACCCAGGCGATGCCGCCCATCGCCACGAGGCTCTGGGCGAGGTAGGGCGCCGCCGAGGCGCCGATGATCCCCGCGAGGTTGTAGGTCACGGAGGCGCCCGTGTAGCGCACCCGGGTCGGGAACAGCTCCGGCAGCAGCGCGCCCATCGGTCCGAAGATCCAGCCCATCGCGAACAGCCCGAGACATAGGAAGCCGAGCACCAGCGGCCACGACCCCGAGCCCAGCATCGGCCCGAGCAGCAGCCCCAGCAGCATCGTGAACACCGTGCCCGACATCACCACGGGGCGCCGCCCGAACCGGTCCGCGGCGAGCCCCGAGAGCGGGATGCCGAGGCCCATGAAGCAGACGGCGATGCACTCGAAGAGCAGGAAGGTCGGCCGCGAGTAGCCGAGCGTGGACGTGCCGTAGCCCAGCGCGAACACGGTCGAGAGGTAGAACACCGCGTAGCAGGCCACCATCGCGAAGGTGCCGAGCAGGGTCGCCCGCGTGTGCTGCGTGACGACGGTGGCGAGCGGCACCTTCTCGGGCTCGGCCCGGGCGAGCGCCGCCTTGAAGGCGGGGGTCTCGGTGAGCGCGAGGCGCACGTAGAGGCCGACGCCGACGAGCACCGCCGAGGCCAGGAACGGCAGGCGCCAGCCCCAGCTCTGGAAGGCCTCCGGCGAGAGGCCGAAGCTCAGCGCCAGGAAGCAGGTATTGGCCAGGATGAAGCCGACCGGCGCGCCGAGCTGCGGGAAGATGCCGTACCACGCGCGTCGGCCCGGCGGCGCGTTCTCGACGGCCAGCAGCGCCGCCCCGCCCCACTCGCCGCCGAAGCCGAGCCCCTGCCCGAAGCGCAGGATGCAGAGCGCGGCCGGCGCCAGCCAGCCGGCGGTGGCGTAGGTCGGCAGGCAGCCGATCAGCACCGTCGAGACGCCCATGATCATCAGCGAGGCGACCAGGGTCGCCTTGCGGCCGATGCGGTCGCCGAAATGCCCGAAGAGCGCCGCCCCGATCGGCCGCGCCAGGAAGGCGATGGCGAAGGTCGCGAAGGCCGCGAGCAGCTGCACGCCGGGCTCGCCGGGCGGGAAGAAGACTGGCCCGATCACCAGCGCGGCGGCGGTGGCGTAGATGTAGAAATCGTAGAACTCGATCGCCGTGCCGACGAAGCTCGCCGTCAGGATGCGGCGGGCCGAGGCCGGCGGAGTGGGTGTGGTCTGGAGCATGGGACGCGGTCTGCACGGAGGACGCGCTCGCCGTAGTGCAGACGACCCGGTTTGCCCAGCGCTCCGGCACTATTTTGCAGTGCGAGATGATCCGGATGGTCCTCCGGGTGCGGCGCAGCGTAGCAGGGCGGGGCAAGGACGGGGCAAGGGCCACCGTGACGTGCCCTCGACAGCCGGATCCTTTGCCGAATCTGCCCAAGCGCGGGGCGCGTCGCGCCCGAAACGGGCCCGTCGCGGCTCAAGTTGCCGCTTTTTCAGGCGTGCACAATCCGGTTGCGGGCCGCCGGCCCAGCCGTCCGCGCGCCCGCGCACGAGACGGGCCGCGATCTCGCATTGGCACGGAACCTGCTCACGTCTGCGTGTCCGTCAACGGCGACGGCCCCGCTCTCCGCCAGCAACGCCGCTGTCGCGATCCCTCCCGTCCCGCGCCTCAGGGCTGCGGCCGGCGGTGTGCATCGCTGCGCGGATCGGCGGTCGGCACTCTCTTCTATCGGGGCAGGTTTCATGCAGAACGGCGAGTCGAAGACCCGGCGCAGCGTCCTCAAGGGCGCGGCCGCAGCCCTGTCATTGACCGCCGCCGCGCGGCTGGCCCTGCCCGGCGGCGCCTTCGCGCAAGGCGCGGGGCCGGAGGTGAAGGGGGCCAAGCTCGGCTTCATCGCGCTCACGGACGCGAGCCCGCTCTTCGTCGCCAAGGAGAAGGGCTTCTTCGCCAAGCACGGCATGCCCGATGTCGAGGTGCTGAAGCAGGCTTCTTGGGGCACGACCCGCGACAACCTCGTGCTCGGCTCCGAGGGCAACGGCATCGACGGTGCCCACATCCTCACGCCGATGCCCTACCTGATCTCGGCCGGTCGCGTGACGCAGAACAACGTGCCGGTGCCGATGCAGATCCTGGCGCGCCTCAACACCAACGGGCAGTGCATCTCGGTCGCCAAGGAGTATCTCGACGCCAAGGTCGCGCTCGACTCCAAGGTCTTCCGCACCGCCACCGAGAAGAAGAAGGCCGCGGGCAAGTCCGTGAAGGCCGCCATGACCTTCCCGGGCGGCACCCACGACCTCTGGATCCGCTACTGGCTCGCCGCCGGCGGCATCGACCCCGACAAGGACATCGAGACCATCGTGGTGCCCCCGCCCCAGATGGTGGCGAACATGAAGGTCGGCACGATGGACGCCTTCTGCGTCGGCGAGCCGTGGAACGCGCAACTCGTGCAGCAGGGGCTGGGCTACACCGCGCTCACCACCGGCGAGCTCTGGAAGGACCATCCCGAGAAGGCCTTCGCGCTCCGCGCCGCCTACGTCGAGAAGTACCCGAACGCCACGAAGGCCCTGACCATGGCGGTGCTGGAAGCGCAGGCCTGGTGCGACCGTCCCGAGAACAAGGACGAGGTCGCGCAGATCGCCGCCAAGCGCCAGTGGATGAACGTCCCGGTCGGGGACGTGGCCGGCCGCATCAAGGGCACGATCGATTACGGCGACGGGCGCGTCGTCGAGAACAGCCCCTTCGTGATGAAGTTCTGGAAGGACCACGCCTCCTACCCGTTCCAGTCCCACGACCTCTGGTTCCTCACCGAGGACATCCGCTGGGGCAAGTTCGAGGCGAACACCGATACCAAGGCGCTCATCGCCAAGGTGAACCGCGAGGACATCTGGCGCGAGGCCGCCAAGGCGCTCGGCGTCACCGACGTGCCGGCCACGACGTCCCGCGGCAAGGAGACCTTCTTCGACGGCAAGGTCTTCGACCCCGCCGACCCCGCCGCCTACCTCGCCAGCCTCGGCATCAAGAGGATCGCCTGATGGCCGCCACCTCCGCTACCCTGGGCACGGCCGCGCGCGACAGTGCCGCGGTCAAGTCCCGCCGCCTGCCCCGCGTCACGGGCAAGGGTCTCCGGGCGCTCGGCGCCCGGGTGATCCCGCCGCTCGTCGTGCTGGCGGCCTTCCTGCTGTTCTGGGAGGTCGCCTGCTCGCGCCCGACCGCCGGCCTGCCCCCGCCCTCGCGGGTGCTGTCGGAGGCCTGGCCGATCATCTCGGACCCGTTCTTCGACAACGGCGGCACCGACAAGGGCCTGTTCTGGCACATCCTCGCCAGCCTGCAGCGCGTGGCGCTCGGCTTCTTCCTCGCGGTCGTGGCCGGCGTGATGCTCGGCACCCTGGTCGGCCAGTCCGAGTGGGCGATGCGCGGCCTCGATCCGATCTTCCAGGTGCTGCGCACGATCCCGCCGCTCGCCTGGCTGCCGCTCTCGCTCGCCGCCTTCCGGGACGGCCAGCCCTCGGCGATCTTCGTGATCTTCATCACCTCGATCTGGCCGATCATCATCAACACCGCGGTCGGCATCCGGAACATCCCGCAGGATTACCGCAACGTCGCCGCGGTGATCCGGCTGAACCCGGCCGAGTTCTTCCTGAAGGTGATGCTGCCGTCGGCCGCCCCCTACATCTTCACCGGCCTGCGCATCGGCGTCGGCCTGTCCTGGCTCGCCATCGTGGCGGCCGAGATGCTGATCGGCGGCGTCGGCATCGGCTTCTTCATCTGGGATGCCTGGAACTCGTCCCACATCTCCGAGATCATCGTCGCGCTCGTCTATGTCGGCGTGATCGGCTTCATCCTCGACCGGCTGGTGGCGGCGGCAGGCAGCCTCGTCACCCGCGGCACCAGCGCGGCCTGAGGGAGGGCGCACGACATGGCAACCGCACATCTCGACCTCTCGCAGGTCGGCATCAGCTTCACCCGCGGCGGAAAGACCACCGAGGTGCTCCGCGACGTGAACCTGAAGCTCGACAAGGGCGAGTTCGTCTCGATCATCGGGCATTCGGGCTGCGGCAAGTCCACGGTGCTCAACATCGTGGCCGGCCTCCTCAAGGCCTCGACCGGCTGCGTGCTGCTCGACGGCCGGGAGGTCTCGGCGCCCGGCCCGGAGCGGGCGGTGGTGTTCCAGAACCACTCGCTCCTGCCCTGGCTGACGGTGCGCGAGAACGTGGCGCTCGCCGTCGACAAGGTGCTGGCGAAGAAGAAGTCGCGGTCCGAGCGCGCGGCCTGGGTCGAGCACAACCTCGCCCTCGTCAACATGATGCACGCGGCCGAGAAGCGCCCGAACGAGATCTCGGGCGGCATGAAGCAGCGCGTCGGCATCGCCCGCGCGCTCGCCATGGAGCCGACCGTGCTGCTGATGGACGAGCCCTTCGGTGCGCTCGACGCTCTGACCCGGGCGCATCTCCAGGATCAGCTCATGGAGATCCAGGTGCGGCTCAAGAACACCGTCATCATGATCACCCACGACGTGGACGAGGCGGTGCTGCTCTCGGACCGGATCGTGATGATGACCAACGGGCCCTCCGCGACGATCGGCGAGATCCTGCCCGTGCCGCTCGCCCGGCCCCGCCGCCGGCTGGAGCTCGTCGAGGACCAGACCTACGTCCATTGCCGGGCGGAGGTGCTGGAATTCCTCTACGCCCGCCACGCGAAGCCGGCGCTGGCGGCGTGACCACCTGAACCCTCCCCCCTCTGCGGGGGAGGGTGCCGAGCGGAGCGAGGCGGGAGAGGGGCGACGCTTCAGGCGCGAGCGCAGCGTCGATGCCGAGCACTGTTCTGCACCGTCGCTCCCCTCTCCCGTCACCCTTTGGGTGCCACCCTCCCCCGCAGAGGGGGGAGGGTAGATGATGTGGTCAATCCTTCAGGTCGGCCGGCACCTTGCCGCCGTTCTCTTCGAGCTTCTTGATCACCTGCTTGTGCAGCCAGACGTTCATCGTGGCCGAGTCGTCCTTGTCGCCGGTGTAGTGCAGCTCGTCGGCGAGCTGCTTGCGGGCGGTGAGGCTCGAATCGAGGTCGAGCAGCTTCATCAGGTCGACGATCGAGGTGCGCCAGTTCAGCTGCTGCGGGTTCTTGGCAGCCATGTCGTTGAGCACCTGCTCGACATCGACCTTCTCGCCGCCCTGGGCACTGCCGCCCGAAGGGGCCGCGGCGCCGCCCGAGCCGGTGCTGCCCGTGGTCGCCGTCGAGGTCGGGTTGCTCGTGTCGGAGGGAGCGGCTTCCGCGCTGCCGCCGCCGAACGGGTGCAGGATCTTGCTGACGATCTTTCCGAGAAGGCTCATGGCGGAACTTCCTTATCGTATCCGGATCGGTTGCGTCGCGGGACGTCTCGTCCCGCAGCCGCCTGACAACGGGTCGCACCCGAGGGCGTTCCCGCATCGAGGCGCCAACCCGGCGCCCGATCCGTCGTCGTGTCAGCGGCCTCCCTGCAGGGCAAAGCCGAGCAGGCCGAGCCCGGCCAGAAGGCAGATGCCGCTCCAGCGCTCCAGGATGGCCGCCCGGTCCGGTTGGCGCAGGGACAGGGCGGCGAGACCCACGCCACTGGCGAGACAGGCGAGACTGATCATGGCGACCATGCCGGAAAAAGAATTCTGAAAATGGCCGGATCGCGTAGGAGAAAGTCTTCGACCTTGCTAGTGATCGCCGGCGTCGAGGGCGTTTTTTGTTGTGAAATCTCGATTTGTTGATCGGGCCGGTTGATCGAGGTTAGGTTTTCGGGCCTCTGCGGTTTGCACGCGCCCGTGCCTGTGGCATGGGGCGCGCAATCGTCACGAACGGACCTCGCCCATGCGCTCGGCGCTCACCGCCCTGGCCACGCTCGCCGCGGCCGCCCTCTTCTCCGCTCAGGCGCTCGCGCAGAGTGCCGTCCCCGTGCGCATCGGCGTGATCCCGGTGATCGGCGCCGCGCCGGTCTTCGTCGCCGACCGCGAGGGCGGGCTGAAGCAGGCGGGGTTGACCCCCACCTTCACCACCTTCGAGTCCGGCCCGAACATGATCCAGGCGCTGGCCTCGGGCACCATCGACGTCTACGTCGCGGGCATCGCGCCGCTGGCGGTCGCCCGCTCGAAGGGCATCGACGTGCGGGTCGTCGCCGCCACCGCCGTGGAGGAGATGGTGTTCGTGGCTGGCCCCAAGCTCGCCCCCTACTTCGACTCCGCCCCGGACAAGGCCGAGGCGCTGCGCCAGTTCAAGGCCAAGGAGAACCGCCCCGCCCGGCTCGCCACGCAGCCCCCGGGCTCGGTGCCCAACACCACGCTGCAGCACTGGCTCTGGCAGGTCGCCAAGGCCGACAAGGCGGACGTGCAGGTGGTCGCCATGGGCATCGACGCGACCCAGCAGGCGCTGCTCGCCGGGGCGGTCGACGGCGCCTCGATCCGCGAACCGGCGCTGACCATCGTCCAGAGCCGCAACCCGGCCATCAAGCTGATCGCCACGGGCGCCGAGATGTTCCCCGACCAGCCGGGCACCGTGGTGGCGGTCTCGGGCGCCTTCGCCGACAAGAACCCGGCCGCGGTGCAGGGGCTCGTGGACGCGCTCGTCAAGGCGACCCAGACCCTGAAGACCGATCCCGACCGCGCGGCGCCCGCCGTCGAGCAGGCGCTCGGCAAGGGGATCACGGACGTCGCCACCATCCGCCGGGCCATCACCTCGCCGGCCGCCAAGTTCACCGCCGACCCGCGGGTGATCGTGGAGGCCACGAAGGCGATGCAGGACTATCAGGTCAGCATCGGCACCCTCGACAAGGCGGTGCCGGTCGATGGCCTGTTCGTGCCGGCCTACTACGAGAAGGCGGCGCAGCCGGCGCGATGAACCGTTTCCGCGCGACGCTGCTCGCCGCGGCGGGGCTGGCGGTCTTCCTGGGCATCTGGGAGGCCGCGCCCCGGCTCGGCCTGATCAACCCGGCCTTCCTGCCCCCGCCCAGCACGATCCCGGCCGCCTTCGGGCGGGAGGTCGCGCTCGGCGTCTGGACGGCGGCGGTGCTGTCGAGCCTCAGCCACTACGTGGTGGGGCTGGCCTGCGGCGCGGGTGCCGGGATCGGGCTCGGGCTGGTCGCCGGCATGTCGCGCGGCTTCGAGGCGGCGACCGCCTGGGTGGTGCGGCTGCTGCGGCCGATCCCGGGCCTCGCCTGGGTGCCCTTCGCGATCATCTGGTTCGGCGTCGAGTCCTCGGCGGCGGTGTTCATCATCGCGGTCGGGGTGTTCTGGATCGTGTTCTTCGCCACGCAAGGGGCGGTGCGGGGCGTCGACCGCGACCTCGTCGAGGTGGCGCAGGCCTTCGGCTTCCGGGGGCCCCTTCAGCGCCTCGTCAAGATCCTGCTGCCGGCCGCCACTCCGGGCATCCTCGTCGGCCTGCGCACGGCGCTCGGCCAGGCCTGGATGGCGGTGGTGGCCGCCGAGATCTTCGGCGTGGAGGGCGTCGGCCAGCGCATGATGCAGGCCTCCTCGCTCCTCTCCACCGACATCGTCGTGGTCTACATGCTGACCATGGCGGGGCTCTACGGGCTGTTCGACACGGCCTTCGTCGCCCTCCAGGGCTGGCTCCTGCGCTGGCGGGCCTGAGATGCCGGACACGATCATCGACATCAGGGGCCTCAGCCTCGCCTACGGCGACGGCGAGCGGCGCAACGTGATCCTCGACGCCCTCGACCTCGACGTGGTTCGCGGCGAGGTGCTGGTCATCGTGGGCGAGTCCGGGGTCGGCAAGTCGACCCTGCTGCGGGTGCTGATGGGCCTGAGCCGCCCGAGCGCCGGCCGCATGGACGTGCACGCCCGTCCCGAGGCCCGCACCCCGATGGCGATGGTGTTCCAGGACGCGCGGCTGCTGCCCTGGCGGCGGGTGATCGACAACGTCGCCTTCGGCCTCGAGGGGGCCGGCCTGTCCCGGGCGGAGCGCCGGGGGCGCGCGCGGGCGATGCTGGCCCTGGTCGGCCTCGCGGAGTTCGGCGGGCGCTGGCCGCACCAGCTCTCGGGCGGCCAGCGCCAGCGCGTCGCCATCGCCCGCGCGCTCGCCGTCGAGCCTGACGTTCTGCTGATGGACGAGCCCTTCTCGGCACTCGACAGCTTCACCCGCGAGGGCCTGCAGGACGAGTTGCAGCGCATCACCCAGGAGACGGGCAAGACGGTGCTGTTCGTCACCCACGACATCGACGAGGCGGTGACCATCGCCGACCGCGTCGTGGTGATCGCAGGCCCCCCCGGCCGCATCGCCGCGGAGGTGCGCATCGACCTACCCCGGCCCCGCATCCGCCGCGACGGGGCGCTTCAGGACATCGCCCGGCAATTGCGGGCCGAATTGTCCCGGCGCTCGGCGGATCTGTAGAGGCCTTCTAGGCGGACGCTTGGCCGGAGAGCTGCGCGGTGAACAGGCTCGCTGCCTGCGCGGCCGCGTTCCGCGCCTGGACGTCTTGCGCGTAGACCACGGTCCCGCCGTGTAGGGCGAGCATCTGGCGGATGCGCTGATCGGCTAGAGCAGTGCCGGCCTCGCCCCTAGCGAGATCAGCGGGTGGTGCGATATTGCCGGCCGTGATCAGAAAGCCGCTTTCATAGAGAGTTGCGATCGCTGCCCCATCCCTCTGAATGGTGGCGTAAGGTTTGTGGCTCGGCCTTGGGGGGCTTGCCTCTGTCGAGGTAGACCCATTCTTGAGAGACTTGAAGATATCAAGTTCTCCGTCTGCTTTTTTCAAGGCCGTCGCGGGGATATCCAGAAGCTGGAAAGTTTTGCCGCTGATGGTTACGCCTGTGCCTATGATGCACCTCCTTTTAATAGAGGTGGCAAGGGACGTGCCATCGCATGGGTTCATGATTTCAATGCTTTAGCTCGTGCTTTAAGACAGAAATAGGAAAAATTTACCCACCTCTGCTGCGAGCTTCCGATCATGGGCTTCCCCACATCACCACTCCACCCACCAGCACTGCGGCTCCGAGAAACCGCCGCCACGGGTTGACCCCGCGGACCACCTCGTCGAGCGCCCACCAGGCGAGGCAGAGCAGGGCGCCTGCCCGCACCGCGCGGCCGGGCGCGCCCGCCGGATCGAGCGCGAACCCGGCCGCGGTCAGGCCGATGAACAGCCAGAGCGGCAGGTTCGGCCATTGCCCGACGGTGATCCGGCCGTCGACCCGGCTGCGGAAGGTCCAGTCCAGCGCTCGCCGAAGCGCGGCCACGCTCAAAGGCGCGCGCCGCCGTCCGCCCGGCGGATCGGGGCGCAGATCTCGGGGCTGATCTTGTCGAGGTGCTGGCAGGCGTTGTCGCGGTACCACGTCCGCAGCTCGGGCTGGTTCGGGGCGACGTACATGCCGACGAGCACGAAGCCCGCGCCGACGAGGATGACGAGAAGCAGCAGGTTGCGCATCGGGCGGTCTCCCAGGACGCCGCCCGCGGGCGGCGCTCCCCCAACGCGGTCGGGCCCGAACGGCTCCCGGACGCTGCCGGACCGTGCGGCGCCGCACGGTTAATGTTGCGTCCGCCGGATCATAACGCATTCACGTTTCGTTAATGGCGAACTGTGGAAACCGTGCCGCAGATCTTAACAGGTCGTGAAACGAGTCGCGCAAATGCCCTGCAATGCGCGATCGTTAAATATCGCCGAGAGAGCGCGGCCCAATTCGAGACACCAGAGCCGATCATGAGCAGATTCGAAGACCTGAAGTTCCTCGTGACGCTGACGCTGGTCGTGCTCTGCGGCAGCGGCCTCGACGCCCTGCTGCGCTGACGCGGGCCGATTAAGCCCCGCGCGCGAAGGCGCGCGCCAGGGCGTGGGCCGCCGCGCTGGGCACGGTCCCGGAGCGCATCCCGCTCCGGCCCGTCACGTGCGGGACCATCCGGGTCCGGTCCGCCCTGGGGCGAGTGCCGGCCACGATGCGCGGGTCGGATCCCGTGCGCAGCACCTTTCTCAGGGCGTGGACCCGGGCCGCTTCCTCGGCGCGCAGGCGCCAGAGACCGATGGCGAGGCCGGCAAGGCCCAGCCCTTCGAGCCAGAGCGCGATCTCGTAACCCGGTGCCATCAACGCGGTGCCATGCCCGTTCCCGTCACGGGGCTCGGTCTGTCGCGGGCATGGTTAGCGGATGCTTAACGCCGTGTGCGGTGCAGCGGGCGCGACCGGGCGTCGGAGCCCGTCCCGTGCCGGGAGGCGCGAGACGGGCGATGCGGATTACCGGCTGCGATGGCTGCGGCGCTTCTTCATGGTCCGCTTGCGGGGAGCGGGGGCCGGGGCCACCGACGGGTCGACGGCGCCCGGGGCCACCGCGGGCGCGCCGCCGGGAGCGCCCGAGCGACGCTCCAGGCCGCCGAGCGGGCCGCCGGCCTGCGAGCCTGAGGCGTTGTAGGGCGAGCCGCCCTGCGCGAAGGCGGAGCCCGCCAGCAGGGTGAGCGAGGCGGCGAGCAGAAGCTTGGTCTTGGTCATCGACTGGAAACTCCCGGTACGATTCTGGGAAAACGGCGCGACAACGGGGCGCGTGCAATGCGCCGCCGCGCCGAAACCCCTCAAGGAACCCTGTCCTTCACGGCAAGTTCCGCCCGCGCCTGCCAAGTTTCGGGGTCGAGTTTCCAGGTCAAGTTTCCGGCAAGTTCCGGTTGGTCCCGGACACCCTGCCGAATCCGCCGCCGGACCCGTCGCGCCGGCCCTCCGAATTGCGCTGCCGGAGCGAGCGACCTATCTCGACCGGGCGGGGCACGGTCGAGCCGGGCCCGGCCATGCCGCCCTCCTCGTGCCGGAGCTCCCTTGGCCGTCTCGTCCGTCGCCGTCACCGCCCCCGCCGCGCCCGACGGCGCCTACCTCCTCCTCGACGTGGCGGGCACGCCCTGCGCCCTGCCGCGCGCCGCGGCGGGCGAGATCCTGCCGCTGCCCGACCTGTTCCGGCCGCCGTCCTGCGGGGCCTGGCTCGCGGGTTTCCTCAATCTCGGCGGCGATGCGGTGCCGGTGGTGGACCTCGCCCAGCTCCTCGGCTTGCGCGACGCGGCCCCGGAGCCGGGCCTGCACGCCCACATCGTTCTCGGTCGCGACCGCGCGCTGGCCTATCTGGTGGACCGCGTCACCGACCTCGTCACCGTCGCGGCCGACGCGTTCCGGCCGGTCGATCCGGCCCGGAGTCTGAACGGCTGCGTCGCCGCCGCGATCGCGCGCGGGGACCGCCTCGTCCACGCCCTCGATCCGGACCGGTTGCTGAGCGCCGAGGAGCGGATGCGGGTCGAGGCTGCCGCCCGCGCGGCGGCCGCTCGCCTCGCCGCCCTGCCGGCCGCCTGAGGCCGCGCCACGGCATGCGGCAGGCCGCCGCCACCGATGCCCGGATCAGCCTCGCGGGCGATCCCGCCTATGCCGGTCTGAAGGCGCGCATCATCGCGCGCACCGGCCACCACTACTACGCCGACAAGGACGACCTGCTCTCCGACCGCCTGCGCCGCCGCTTCCGGGCGCTGGGCGTGGCCGACGCCGCCGCCTACGCGGCCCTTCTGGAGCGGGCGCCGGAGGAGTGGACGGCGCTGGAGGCCGAGATCACCATCGGCGAGACCTTCTTCTTCCGCTACGCCGAGCAATTCGCCGCGCTCCGCGAGACCATCCTGCCGGACCTCCTCGCCGCCCGCGCGGCCGAGCGCAATGTGCGGATCTGGAGCGCCGGCTGCTCGACCGGCGCCGAGCCCTACTCCCTGGCGATCCTGGTGCACGAGCTGCTGGGGCCGGCGCTGCCCGACTGGCAGGTGACGATCCTCGGGACCGATATCAGCGCGGCGGCCCTCGCCACGGCGCGGGCGGCCGAGTACGGGCGCTGGGCCCTGCGCACCTCGCCCCCGGAGGAGCGGATGCGCTACTTCCGCGCCGTGCCGCCCCAGCCGGGCGCGGCGCGCGAGGGCGGCTACGCCCTGCGCGAGGCCTATCGCCGCCTCGTGCGCTTCGAGCGGCGCAACCTGCTCGAACTGATCGAGGGCCGTGCGCCCCCGCACCTCGACGGCTTCGACCTGATCCTCTGCCGCAACGTGCTGATCTACTTCGACGCCGAGACCGTGGCGGCGCTGATGCGCGCCTTCGGGGCCCGCCTGCGCGACCGCGGCTGGCTGCTGATCGGCCACGCCGAGCCGAACCCCGCCTTCAGCGGCTGGCTCGACGCGGTGAGCCTGCCGGGCACCGTCGCCTACCGCCGGCCGGGCGAGACGCGTCCGGAGACGGTGCCCCCTGAGCCCTGGCAGCCGCCGATCCTGCCGGACCTGCCGCTCGCGCGGGCCGAGCCGATCCCCGGTTCGATCCCTGACGTGCTCCCGGATGCAGTCCCCGCGCGGCACCCGCCCGAGGACATGGAGCCGGACGCGCGCGAGCCTGTCCCGCCGCCGGACGATTCGCCGGTCGATGCAGTCGCGCCCGAAATCGGGGCGGATCCCGAGGCCGGGATGGATCCAAACACGGATCCCGAGGCCGTGCTCGCGGAGATCCGCGCGCGCGCCGACGCGGGCGAGAGCGGCGCGGCCTGGCGCGCGCTTCGGGCCGCGCTCGCCGCGCGGCCGACCGATCCGCGCCTGCGCTTCTACGAGGGGCTGATCGCCGCGAGCCTCGGCCGCGAGGCGGAGGCCGAGCGCGCCTTCCGGGCGGCGCTCTACCTCGACCCCGGCTTCGTCATGGCCCACCACCATCTCGGCCTGCTGCTCGCCGGCCTCGGGCGGGCCGACGCGGCGCGGCGGGCCCTCGACAACGCGCTGCGGCTGAGCCAAGCCCTGCCGCCGGAGACCGTGCTCCGCGAGGGCGACGGGGCGACCGCCGCCGAGATCGCGGCCGGCGCGCAGGCGGCACGGGACGGCATCGGGCGATGAGCGAGGTGGGGAGCCGGGTGGGCACCAGAACGGCCAGGGAGAGCACCGGCGGGGCGGCGAGCCAAGCCATGAGCCAAGCCACGAGCCAGGCCGCGAGCCGAGCCGCGAATCAGGCCGCGGAGCGGGCCCGTGCCTTGCGCGCGGCCCGAACCGAGGCGCTGGCCCGGCGCGGTCTGGGCCGGGCCGAGGTTGCCGCACGCCGCGCCTATCTCGTCTGCGCCTGCGGCGCGGAGCGCTACGGCCTGCCGCTCGAGGAGGCGGCCGGCGTCCTGCCGATGCGCCCGTGCACGCCGGTGCCCGGCGCGGTGCCCGCGCTCCTCGGCCTCGCGGCGGTCTCGGGCCGCATCGTCAGCGTGCTCGATCTCGCCCGCGCGCTGGGCCGGCCCGGGCCCGGCGCCGCTCCCAGCGGCCACCTCGTCGCCCTGCGCGCGGGCGCCGTGCCCGTCGCCCTCGCGGTCGACCGGGTGATCGGCGTGAGCGAGATCGACGCGGACCTCGCCCGCCCGGAAGCCGATCCGTCGCCTCCGTCCTCCGGCGGGATGGGCGGCGCGGCCGTTTCGGGCTATGCCCCCGCCGAATCCGCGGGCGGCGACTTCGTCGTCCTCGACCTGCCGCGCCTCCTGCGGCGCGCCCTCCCCTGACGCCAGAGGCCGGTCGGCTCCACCGACCGGCTCCGGAGCAAGCCGCCTTGACCTCGCTGTCGCTCTCGATCGGAAAACGGATCCTCCTCGGCTTCGTCGCCATCACGGTGGTGATCGTCGCCCTGGGCCTCTACGCCATCGGCCAGATCAGCGCGGTGCGCGAGGCGACCGACGCGATCGTCACCCGCGATCTCTCGATGGCGCGCCAGCTCGACGACCTGGCCAACAGGGCGCGCGACATGGGGCTCCAGCGCCGCAACGCGGTGATCGCCGTCCTCGCGCGCGAGACCGACGCGCAGGCGGTCAACCGTGCGCTGGACAGCTGGCGCACAGCCGCGGGGGAGGCCGAGACGCTGCTGGCCTCCCTGATCCGCTCCTCCGAGGGCTACGCCGAAACCGCCTTCACGCCCGCGCGGGCCGCGATCTGGAAGCGGCTCGCGCTCGGCGCCGCGGATACCGCCGGCCTGTTCCGCCAGCTGCGCACCGCCAGCGAGGCGCAGGTCGCGGCGATCGCCGCGCGCGACACCGCCGCGATCGAGGCGCGCAATCCCGACATCAACCGCATCCAGGAGAGCGTGCTCCGCGGCGTCGAGCAGAACCGCAACACGCTCGACGAGGGCATCGCCACGGGCCAGCGCACCGTGCAGGGCATCTACGAGGCGAGCCGCCTGTCGATCCTGGGAACGCTCGCCGCCTGCGCCCTGCTCAGCATCCTCGTGACCATCCTGATCAGCCGGGCCGTGGTCCGGCCGCTGGAGCGGGTGATGGGCTTCGTGGAGAAGGTCGGCTCGGGCGATCTCTCGGGCGAATTGCCCGACCGCGGCAGCGACGAGATCGCCCGGCTCAGCCGCACGCTGAACCAGATGGTCTCGGGGCTGGCCGAGCTCGCCCGCACCAACCGCGCCGCGACCGCCGACCTCAACGCGGCGGCCGCCGAGATCCGCGCCTCCGCGCAGGAGCAGGCGGCCTCCGTCGAGGAGCAGTTCGCCGCCGTTCAGGAGACCGCCGCGACGGTGGACGAGATCACGCATTCGGGCGCGCAGATCTCGAAGCGGGCCGGCGAGGTCATCGCCACCGCCCAGGCCACCGCCCAGACTTCGCGCCAGGGCCTGCGCGCGGTCGCCGACACCGCCAAGGCCATGGACGCGATCCGCGAGCAGGCGGAGGCGGTCGCCGGCAACA
>NZ_BPQM01000024.1 GCF_022179245.1 Methylobacterium gregans | reverse complement strand
GGTGATGAATGGCGGCCGCATCGAGCAGGCGGCCGCCATTCATCACCACCACGAGGTCGGAGAGCGCCATCGCCTCCTCCTGGCTGTGGGTGACGTGGATGAAGGTGAGGCCGAGCTCGGCCTGGATCCGCTTCAGCTCGGTCCGCATCCGCACCCGCAGGAACGGGTCGAGGGCCGAGAGCGGCTCGTCGAGGAGCAGGACCTTGGGGCCGGTGACGAGGGCGCGGGCGAGCGCCACGCGCTGCTGCTGGCCGCCGGAGAGCTGGGCCGGCATCCGCTCGGCGAGGTGGGCCATCTGCACGAGGTCGAGCATGGCGAGCGCCCGCGCGCGGCGCTCGGCCTTGCCCACGCCCCGCATCTTCAGGCTGAAGGCGACGTTGTCGCGGCAATCGAGGTGGGGGAACAGGGCGTAGCTCTGGAACATCATCGCGGTGCCGCGCTCCGCCGGCGCGGCGTCGCCCACCGCGCGCGGGCCGATGACCACGTCGCCGGAGGACACCGTCTCGTGGCCGCCGATCATCCGCAGGGTCGTGGTCTTGCCGCAGCCCGAGGGGCCGAGCAGGCAGCAATAGGCGCCGGAGCGGACCTTGAGGTCGATGCCGTCCACGGCAACCGTGCTGCCGTAGCGCTTGGTCAGGCGGATCAGCTCGACATCCATGCATCTCTCCCTCGGCCGGCCCAGCAAGGGACGGGCCAGCCGAGGGCCGGGCGGGCAGGGACGTCGCCGTCGCGGCCTAGCGCGGCGGTACGGCCTGCACCGTCCGGTCGATCACCCGCCCCTGGTCCGGGGCGCCCGTCACGCGGCCGTCCTGCGCGACCACCGCGCCGCGCGCGATGGTCATGACCGGCCAGCCCGTCACCCCGAATCCCTCCCAGGGCGTGTAGTCCGCGCCGTGGTGCAGGTTCGCCTGGGTGATCGTCTCGCGGCGGTTCGGGTCCCAGAGCGTCAGATCCGCGTCGAACCCCACCCCAATGGATCCCTTGCGCGGGTAGAGGCCGTAGAGCTTGGCGTGGTTCGTGGCGGTGAGCTCCACGAAGCGGTTCAGGGAGATCCGTCCCTTCGAGACGCCCTCCGAGAACAGGATCGGCAGCCGCGTCTCGATGCCCGGGATGCCGTTGGGCACGTAGCGGAAGGAATCCCGCGCGCGGGGATTCAGCTTGCCGCTCGGGTCGTCGTAGCGGAACGGGCAGTGGTCGGAGGAGACGATCTCGAACACGCCCGTCTCCAGGCCGCGCCAGATCGCGGCCTGGCTCGCGCTGTCGCGGGGCGGGGGCGAGCAGACGTACTTCGCGCCCGCCATCGGGTCGGCGGCGCCGCGCCCCTTCAGGTCCTCGGCCGTCAGCGTGAGGTATTGCGGGCAGGTCTCGGCGTGGATCTTCAGGCCGCGCGCGCGGGCCCAGGCGATCTGCTCCATGGCCTGCTCCCCCGAGACGTGGACGATCACGATGGGCAGGTCGACCAGCTCGGCGTGGGCAATCGCGCGGTGTGCCGCCTCGCGCTCCACGAGTTCCGGCCGCGACAGGGCGTGTCCGTAGGGCGCGGTCTGCCCGGCGCGCTCCAGCTTCTCGGTCATGTACCGGATGGTGTCGTAGCCCTCGGCATGGACCATCACGCGCGCGCCCTCGCGGCGGGCGAGGTCGAACACGTCGAGGATCTGGCGGTCGTTCAGGACGAGGTCGTCGTAGGTCATGAAGACCTTGAACGAGGTGTAGCCCTCGGCGATCAGGGCCGGCAGTTCCTGGCCGAGCACCGCCGGCGTCGGGTCGGAGACGATGAGGTGGATGGCCACGTCGATGTGGCACCGCCCCTCGGCGAGCGCCCGGTAGGCGTGGGTGGCCTCCCGCAGGGACGCGCCGCGCGGCTGGAGGGCGAAGGGCATCACGCAGGTGTTGCCCCCGGCGGCGGCCGCCCGCGTGGCCGAGGCGAAATCGTCAGCCATCACGATGCCCGGCCCCGAGGCCTGCGCGATGTGGACGTGGCTGTCGATGCCGCCGGGCAGGACGAGGAGTCCGGACGCGTCGAGGGTGCGGGCGGCATCGGTGATGCGCTCGGCCACGGCCGCGATGCGCCCGGCGCGGATGCCGAGATCGGCGCGCAGGGTATCGGTGGCGGTGACCACCGTGCCGCCCCGGATGGCGAGGTCGAAATCGGCCATGCGTTTTCACGTCCTTACGCGGGTGAGGATGGGCGCCCCGTCGCCGTCAGGCCCCCGGCGGCTCGGTCGTACCCTATAGAGAGGAGGGCTGTCCGGCCGGTCGCGGCGGCCGTGCCTCCGCCGACGGGGGGTGCGATGGCCGAGCGAAGTCGAGCTGTTCGCGGCGCCGGGTTCCGGCCCACGCCCGAGCGGACATCGCCGACGACGGGGGGCCCGGCGCCCCGCCGGGGCAGGCACGAACCGGACCAAGCCTGACCGATCCGGCTTGCGACGACGCGATCCGATCGCGGCACGTCCGGTGCTCCTCGGCCGACCGAGGCTGACGAGGCCGTGGGGCGTGCGGCTGTACCGCCCGGGACCGCCTCATCAGGGCGCTCCCCGAGGCCGCCTCGGTCCACGGCGAGGCGGGCCGCGCCCGCACCGCGGCCGCCCCCGCGCGACGGAGACGGTGAGGACGGTCGCGGCCATCCTGGCGGAACTGCCGGGCCATGGAGGGAGATCCCTCAGGCCCGGCGCGATGGATCAAACGCCGCGCTCGCTCGTCTTTACAGCGTAGCTGTCGCACACCGAGGGTGACCTGTGAGCATCGGACTGATCGCCCTGCTGGACGACGTCGCGGCGCTGGCCAAGACGGCCGCCGCCTCCCTCGACGACGTGGCGGGACAGGCGGCCAAGGCCGGGACCAAGGCCGCGGGCGTGGTCATCGACGATGCGGCGGTCACGCCGCGCTACGTCGTGGGCTTCGCCGCCGAGCGCGAGCTGCCGATCGTCGGCCGGATCGCGGCGGGGTCGCTGCGCAACAAGCTCCTGTTCCTGCTGCCGGGCGCGCTGGCGCTCAGCGCGTTCGCTCCCTGGGCGATCACCCCGCTGCTCATGCTGGGCGGTGCCTATCTCTGCTACGAGGGCACCGAGAAGGTCTACGAGGCCGTGTTCCCCCACCGCGCCCACGCGCACGAGGACGGGCTCGCCGTCGCGGGCGACGAGCGGGCGGTGGAGGACCGCCGGGTGGCGAGCGCCATCAAGACCGACTTCATCCTCTCCGCCGAGATCATGGCGATCACGCTGGCAGCCATTCCCGAGGGAAGCTTCTGGATGCGGGCGGCCGTCCTGGCCGTCGTGGCGCTCGGTATCACCGCGGCCGTCTACGGCGCCGTCGCCCTGATCGTGAAGGCCGACGATGCGGGTCTGGCGCTCGCCGGCAGCACCGCGCGCCCGCCGCTCGGCAGCCTCGCCCGCGGCGTCGGGCGGGCCATCGTCGGGGGCATGCCCGGCCTCCTGAAGCTCCTCGCGGTCGTCGGCACGGCCGCGATGATCTGGGTCGGCGGCGGCATCCTGCTGCACGGGCTGGAGACCTACGGCCTCGCGGCCCCGGCCCACGCGATCCATGCGGCGGGCGAGGCCGTGGCGGCGCTGCTGCCGGCGGCGCGCGGCCTCGTCGCGTGGCTCGTCACGGCCGCGGCCTCCGGCCTCGTCGGTCTCGCGGTCGGCGCGCTCCTCATCCCGCTGACGGGTCACGTCCTGATGCCGGCCTGGCGGAGCCTCTCCGGATCCCGGCCCCGCACCGCCTGAGACGCCGCGCGCGGATCCGGGCGCCTGCCCGGCTCAGAGCTGATCCGCGGGAATCGGGCGGGTGCCGGATGCCGGCAGCGCGGCGATCAGCGCGTGCAGGAAGACCGTCACGGCGCGGGGCAAGCGGCGGTCGCGCATGGTCTGGACCTGGATGCCGCGCAGGAGGCTGCTCCGCGCCCGGAGCGGGATCTGGACCAGTTCGCCGAGTTGCACCGGGGTCTGGACGGAGAGCGCCGACATCAGGGCGAGCCCCTTCGTGGAGCGCACGAAGGACAGGAGCGCCGACAGAAGGTTCGAGGTCAGCACCGGCTCGATCGCGATCCCCTCGGCGTGGCAGGCCGCCTCGAAGACGAGGCGGATGGTGGTGTCGCGCGTGGGCAGCGCGAGCGGGAAGGCCGCGAGATCGGGGAGCTGGATCATCGCGGATCCCGCGAGCGGATGATCGGGCGCGGCCAGGGCGACCATCTCGACCTCGGTCTCGTAGACCACGGCCACCGGTGGGGTCGGCGCCCGCCTGAAGGTGACGCCGATATCGGCCTCGCCGGCGGCGACGACGTGCGTGACCTGCGCGGGCGGCAGTATCGTCAGCTCGAAGCGGATCCCGGGATAGCGCGCGTGGAAGCCCGCGATGACCTTCGGCACGAGATCGAGCGCGAAGCCCTCCGAGCAGGCGATCCGGATGAGCCCCCGGACGAGGCCCTGCAGTTCCTGGATCTCGGCGACGACCTGCTCGGCCCGCAGCAGCACATGCTGGGCGTGCTGGGCCAGGCGCTCGCCGGCCGGGCTCGGCACCATGCCGCGCGGGCGCCGCTCGAACAGCACGCAGTCGAGCTCGGCCTCGAGATTGGCGATCTGACGACTGATCGCGGAGGCGGCGACGTTGAGCTGACTGGAGGCCGCCGCGATCGAGCCGGTGCGCGCCACAGTGAGGAAGTAACGCAGGCTCGTCGTCTGCACGTGTCGCTCCACCCGGCCTGCCTTGCCGATACGGCAACGATGCGATCGCCAAATTCTACTTGTTGCGATCGATCCTGCACAACACTCTGGCAGGGTGAAAAAAGCGGCACGGCTCGAAGCGGGATTCGGGCGCGGGCCGCCGCGCTCCGGAGGCGGACCCGACATGCTGAGACAGACGCTCGCAGCCCTTCTGCTCACCGCGACCGCGCTCACTGCGCCGGCGCTGGCCGGCAAGGCGAACGACACCCTGGTCTACGCCTCGGACAGCGAGCCCGAGAACGTCAGCCCCTATCACAACAGCCTGCGCGAGGGTGTGATCCTCGCCCGCAACGTCTGGGACACGCTGCTCTACCGCGACCCGGCGACCGGCGACTACAAGCCGATGCTGGCGACCGCCTGGACCTGGGTGGATCCGGTCACGCTGGATCTCACCATCCGCGAGGGCGTGCGCTTCCACAACGGCGACCCGCTCACGCCCGAGGACGTGGCCTTCACCTTCAACTACGTGCTGACCCCCGAGGCCCGGGTGGTGACCAAGGGCAACGTGGACTGGATGAAGTCCGCGGAGGTGACAGGCAAGAACAGCGTCCGCATCCACCTCAAGGCGCCGTTCCCGGCAGCCCTCGAATACCTCGCTGGCCCGACGCCGATCTTCCCGGCAGCCTACTTCAAGAAGGTCGGGCTCGACGGGTTCAGCAAGGCGCCGGTGGGCAGCGGGCCCTACCGCGTCGTCGGCGTCGAGAACGGCCGCGGCGTGAAGATGGAGCGGTTCGAGGGCTACTGGACCGGTGGTCCGATCGCCAAGCCCAAGATCGGCAAGCTGGAGTTCCGCGTCATCCCGGACGGCGACAGCCGCATGGCCGAGCTCGTCACCGGCGGCATCGACTGGATCTGGCGCGTGCCGACCGACCAGGCCGAGCAGCTGAAAGCGGCGCCCGGCGTCACGGTGCTGTCGGCCGAGACGATGCGGGTCGGCTTCCTGCAGTTCGACGTGCTCGGCCGGGCGCAGGCGAACTCGCCGCTGAAGGATGCGCGCGTGCGGCAGGCGATCTCCTACGCCATCGACCGCAAGGCCATGGTCGACAACCTCGTGCGCGGCGGCGCGCGGGTGATGAACTCGGTCTGCTTCATCGACCAGATCGGCTGCACCGACGCGGGCGTGCCGCGCTACGCCTACGACCCGGCCAAGGCCAGGGCGCTCCTGAAGGAGGCGGGTTACCCGGACGGGTTCGAGATCGATCTCGCCGCCTACCGCGAGCGCGACTACGCCGAGGCTGTGATCGGCTATCTGCGGGCCGTCGGCATCAAGGCGCGGCTGAACTACCTGCGCTTCGCCGCCTTCCGCGAGGCGCTGCGGGGCGGCAAGGTCTCGATCGGCTTCCAGACCTGGGGCTCCTTCTCGGTCAACGACGTCTCGGCCTTCACGGGCGTCTATTTCCGCGGCGGCGAGGAGGACCTGACGAAGGACCCGGCCGTGATCGCCCTGCTCCAGGCGGGCGACACCGGCACGGACCCGCAGGCCCGCAAGGCGAAGTACGCCGAGGCGCTCAAGCGCATCGCGGCGGAGGCCTACGCGCTGCCGATGTTCTCCTACCCATCGAACTACGCCTTCTCGCAGGACCTGAACTTCACCGCGCAGCCGGACGAGGTGCCGCGCTTCTACGCCGCCTCGTGGAAGTGAGGCCGCCATGCTCGGCTTCGCGCTCCGCCGCATCCTGGTCGCGATCAGCGTCGCGATCACCGTCTCGGTGGCGAGCTTCCTGCTCCTCCACCTCTCGGGCGACCTCGCCACCGCGATCGCCGGGCCCGAGGCCACGGGCGAGCAGATCGCGGCGATCCGCCAGCAATACGGCCTCGACCAGCCGCTCCTCGTCCAGTTCGCCGACTGGGCGGGCCGCGCATTGCAGCTCGATTTCGGCAACTCGTTCTACTTCCGCGAGCGGGTCTCCGACCTCATCGCCTCGCGCCTGCCGGTAACCCTGACGCTCGGCGTCGTCGCGCTCTGCGTGGCGCTCTTCGTGGCGATCCCGCTCGGCGTCCTGGCGGCGGTCCGCCGCGACACCTGGATCGACCGGACGGCGCTCGCCGTCTCGGTGCTCGGCCAGGCCATGCCGAGCTTCTGGTTCGGCCTGACGCTCATCATGATCTTCTCGGTCAACCTGCGCTGGCTGCCGGTCTCCGGCAACGCGACCTGGAAGCACTTCGTGCTGCCGGCCGTCGCGCTCGGCTACTACGCCATGCCAGCCGTGATGCGGCTCACCCGCAACGGCATGCTGGAGGTGCTGGCCTCGGACTACGTCCGCACCGCCCGCGCCAAGGGGCTCCCGCCCCGCAAGGTCCTGGTCCGCCACGCGCTCCGCAACGCCGTGATCCCGGTGATCGCGCTCGCCGCGGTGCAGTTCGGCTTCATGCTGGGCGGCTCGATCGTGATCGAGGCGGTGTTCTCGCTCCAGGGCCTCGGCCAGCTCGCCTGGGAATCCATCGCCCGCAACGACTTCCCCGTCGTCCAGGCGATCGTGCTGGTGCTGGCGATGATCTACATCGCCCTGACGCTGGCCGCCGATCTCCTCAACGCCCTCCTCGATCCGCGCCTGCGCTCATGACGATCCAGCCCGCCTCCCCGCCGGCCGCGTCCGGCCTTGCTCCCGAGATGCTGATCCCGGCCCCCGCGGAGACCGCCGCGCCGCTGGCGCCGGCCCGCTCACCGACCGCGCTCGCGCTCCGGCGCGGCCTGCACCATGGCGGCTTCCTGATCGGGGCCGGCATCCTCGGCCTCATCGTGCTGGCGGCGCTCGCCGCGCCGCTCATCGCCCCCCACGATCCCTACGCGCAGGACGTCTCGCGGCGCCTGATCCCGCCGGTCTGGCACGCCAAGGGCTCGTGGGAGCACGTGCTCGGCACGGACAAGCTCGGGCGCGACTACCTGAGCCGCCTGATCTACGGCAGCCAGATCTCCCTGCTGATCGGGCTCTCGGCGGCCCTGATCTCGGGGATCATCGGCACCACGCTCGGCATCCTGGCGGGCTATTTCGGCGGCCGGGTCGATGCGCTGGTCAGCTACGTCGTCACCACCCGGCTCGCCATGCCGGTGGTGCTGGTGGCGCTCGCCATGGCCTCGCTGGTCGGCGGCTCCCTGAAGGTCGTGGTGCTGGTGCTGGGCCTGCTGCTCTGGGACCGCTTCGCGGTCGTCACCCGCGCGGCGACCCGGCAGGTGCGCGGCCAGGACTTCGTGGCGGCCGCCCAGGCCTCGGGCTTCGGCACTGCCCGGATCCTGGTCCAGGAGATCCTGCCCAACATCATGAACGCCCTGATCGTCGTCGCGACGCTCGAGATGGCGCACGCGATCCTGCTGGAGGCCGCGCTCTCCTTCCTCGGCCTCGGCGTGCAGCCGCCGCTGCCCTCCTGGGGCCTGATGATCGCCGAGGGCAAGCAGTACATGTTCTTCCAGCCCTGGGTGATCACCATCCCGGGGGTGGCGCTCCTCGTCCTCGTGCTTGCCATCAACCTGCTGGGCGACGGCGTGCGCGACATCACCGCCCCCGAGGGCCGGCACTGACGGCCGGCGACGCCCGAACCTCCCGATTCGAGAACCAGAGCGGAAAGCCATGTCCCGAACCGACGCCGTCGCCCTGGCGGAACGGCACTACGACGACGGAACCTTCCGCGCCGTCCTGCAGGACGCGGTCGGCCGCCCCACCGAGAGCCAGGCGTCGGGCCAGGTGCCCCAGCTCCGGGCCTATCTGTCCGACTTCGTGGCGCCGCTGATCGCCCGGCTCGGCTTCGAGAGCCGGATCCTCGACAATCCGGACGGCGTGCACGGGCCCTTCCTGATCGGCACCCGCCGCGAGGGCGACGACCTGCCGACCGTGCTGGTCTACGGCCACGGCGACACGGTGCGGAACTACCCCGAGCAGTGGCGCGCCGGCCTGCACCCGCTGGAGATCGTCGTCGAGGGCGAGCGCTGGTACGGCCGCGGCACCGCCGACAACAAGGGCCAACACGTGCTCAATCTCGGCGCGCTGGAGGCCGTGATGCGGGCCCGCGGCGGCCGGCTCGGCTTCAACGTCAAGCTCCTGATCGAGATGGGTGAGGAATCGGGTTCGCCGGGCCTGCGCGAGATCTGCCGGCAGGAGGCGGGGGCGCTGAGGGCCGACCTCCTCATCGCCTCGGACGGGCCGCGGATCAGCGCCGAGCGGCCGACCCTGTTCCTGGGCTCGCGCGGCGGCTTCAACTTCGAGCTGGTGGTGGACCTGCGCGCGGGCGGCCACCATTCGGGAAATTGGGGCGGCCTCTTGCGCAACCCCGGCACCGTGCTGGCGAGCGCCATCGCGAGCCTCGTGGACGGCCGAGGCCGCATCCTGATCGAGGCGCTGCGCCCGCCGCCGATCCCGGAGGGCGTGCGCGCGGCGCTCGCCGACATCACGGTCGGCGGCGACGCGAACGCGCCGGAGATCGACGCGGATTGGGGCGAGCCCGGCCTCTCGCCGGCCGAGCGGGTCTTCGCCTGGAACACGCTGGAGGTGCTGGCCTTCAAGTGCGGCGATCCAGACGGGCCGCTCAACGCCGTTCCGCCCTCGGCCAAGGCGACCCTGCAGCTGCGCTTCGTCGTCGGCACGGACTGGCAGGGGCTGATCGGCGCCGTCCGGGCGCATCTCGACGCCAACGGCTTCCCGATGGTCGCGGTCCAGGCCTGCCGTGCCGAGGTCTTCCGCGCCACCCGCCTGCCGGTGGAGGATCCCTGGGTCGGCTGGGCGCTGGCCTCGATCGCCGAGAGCACCGGCAAGCGCCCGGCGCTGCTGCCGAACCTCGGCGGCTCGCTGCCGAACGACGCCTTCTCGGAGATCCTCGGCCTGCCCACCCTCTGGGTGCCGCATTCCTACCCGGCCTGCTCGCAGCACGCGCCCGACGAGCACCTGCTCGGGCCGCAGACCCGCGAGGCGCTGGGGCTGATGGCCGGCCTGTTCTGGGATCTCGGCGAGACCGGGCCCGAAGTTCTCGCCCGACGCCGGGCCGAGCAGGGCGCGTGGCAGGGGAGATGAGCATGACCGAGCCCGTCGTCCGTATCGAGAACCTGACGCTCGCCCTGCCGAAGGGAGCCGACCGGCCGCACGCGGTCGAGGGGCTCTCCCTTGACCTGATGCCGGGCCGGATCCTCTGCGTCGTCGGCGAGTCGGGCTCGGGCAAGTCGATGAGCGCCTACGCGCTGACCGGCCTCCTGCCCCGCGCGCTCAAGGTCGCGGGCGGGCGCATCACCTTCGAGGGCCGCGACCTTCTCGGGCTCGACGAGCGCGCTTGGCGGGGGCTGCGCGGCCGGCGCATCGCCATGATCTTCCAGGAGCCGATGACGGCGCTCAACCCGGTGATGCGCATCGGCGACCAGATCGCCGAGATGTTCGAGGCGCACGGACTCCTCACGCCCGCCGAGCGGCGCGCCCGCGCGGTGGCGCTCGCCCGCGAGGTCGGCCTGCCTGACCCGGAGCAGATCGTGCGGGCCTATCCCCACCAGCTCTCGGGCGGGCAGCGCCAGCGGGCGATGATCGCGATGGCGCTGGCGCTGGAGCCCTCGGTGCTGGTCGCCGACGAGCCGACGACGGCGCTCGACGTCACCACACAGGCGCAGATCCTCAAGCTGATCCGCGAGCTGCAGCAGCGGCGCGGCATGAGCGTGCTGTTCATCACCCACGATTTCGGCGTGGTGGCCGACATCGCCGACCACGTCGCGGTGCTCCAGCGCGGCAAGCTGGTGGAGTCCGGCCCCGCGCGCGCCGTGCTGGAGAACCCGCAGGCGCCCTACACGCGGGCGCTGCTCGCCGCGGTGCCGAGCCTGACGCCGCCCGAGCGCCCGCCCGTCGCGGCGAACCCGGTCGCGCTCTCGGTCGCCGGCCTCGGCAAGACCTACACGACCCGCGGCGGCCTCTTCGGCAAGCCCCGGGTCGTCGCCGCGGTGAGGGAGGTCGCCTTCGACCTGCGCCGGGGCGAGACCCTCGGCATCGTCGGCGAATCGGGCTCGGGCAAGTCCACCACGGCGCGCCTCGCGATCCGCCTCGTCGAGCCGGACCGGGGCACGGTGCGGCTCGGCACCCTCGACTTCACGGCGCTCGGGCCCGCGGCGCTCCGCGCCGAGCGGCGGCGGATCCAGATGATCTTCCAGGACCCCTTCGCCTCGCTGAACCCCCGCCGCACGGTCGAGCAGATCATCACCGCGGGCCCCATCGCCCACGGCACGCCCGCCCGGCAGGCCCGCGCGCGGGCCCGCGAGCTCCTCGACCTCGTCGGCCTGCAGCCGAGCGCCGCCGAGCGCTACCCGAACGCCTTCTCGGGCGGGCAGCGCCAGCGCATCGGCATCGCCCGGGCGCTCGCGATGGAACCGGACGTGCTGGTGGCCGACGAGGCGGTCTCGGCCCTCGACGTCTCGGTGCAGGCGCAGGTCCTGCGGCTGCTGGAGGACCTGAAGCAGCGCCTCGGGATCGCGATGCTGTTCATCACCCACGACCTGCGCGTGGCCGCCACGATCTGCGACCGCATCGCCGTGATGCATCGCGGGGCCATCGTGGAGGAGGGCCCCACGGCCGCGCTGTTCGCCGCGCCGGAGCACCCCTATACGCGGAGCCTGCTCGCGGCCGCACCGGGCAGCGGGAGCGTGCTCGCCCGGCCGCACCCGATCCCGGCCTGAGCCGCTGCGGGAGCGATGAGCCGCGCGGGCCGGCATCGATGCTCCGGATCGGGCCCCGCCGACGCTCCGGACATCCGGGACAGCCGGCGGTCCGACTGGGACCCCAGAGCTGGATTCCGTAGAGCGGCTGATCTGCGATGATGTGTTGAACGGTTCCGGAATGCCAAAAACCCTCCCGTCCGGCCCCGCGCTGCCCCCCGCCGTCCTGCGGGCGGAGCCGACCGTCTGGCGCAACCCGCACCGGCGCAGCAGCGCGGCGGTCCTGCCGGACCTCGCCCTCGCCGAGGCCGACATGCGGGCGGCGGCGGCGCGCTGGCACCGCTTCGCCCCGCTGCTCGCCCGCCTGTTCGACGGGCTCGACGGCGGGCGGATCGACTCGCCCCTCACGGCCCTCCCGCCGGCCGTCGCAGAGAGCATGCTCCCCGGCGCGCCCGGCGCCGTCTGGGTCAAAGCCGACCACGACCTGCCGGTCACCGGCTGCATCAAGGGGCGCGGCGGCGTCTACGAGGTTCTGGCCTATGCCGAGCGGCTCGCGGAGGCGGCCGGCCTGCTGCGGGCGGGCACCTCGTACGCGGATTTCGCCACGCAGCCCTTCCGCGACCTCTTCGCCCGGCACACGGTCGCGGTCGGCAGCACGGGCAATCTCGGCTTCAGCGTCGGCGTGATGGCGCGCGCCCTCGGCTTCGCGGTCGAGGTGCACATGTCGCACGACGCCAAGGACTGGAAGAAGCGGCGCCTGCGCGCGCTCGGCGCCCGCGTCGTCGAGCATCCGGGCGATTACGGCCTCGCGGTCGCGACGGCGCGGGACGCCTTCCGCGATCGCGCCGACGCGCACTTCGTCGACGACGAGGACTCGACCGACCTGTTCCTCGGCTACGCGGCGGCGGCGCTCGACCTGCAGCGCCAGCTCGCGGCGGCCGGGATCGCGGTCGATGCGGGCCATCCCCTCGTCGTCTACCTGCCCTGCGGCGTGGGCGGCGCGCCGGGGGGCGTGGCCTTCGGACTGACGCTGCTGTTCGGCGATGCGGTGCGGCCGGTCTTCGTCGAGCCGGTGGCCGCGCCCTGCATGCTGGTTCAGCTCGCCGCGGGGCTCGACCGGCCCGTCAGCGTCTACGATGTCGGCCTCGACAACCGCACCGCGGCCGATGGGCTGGCCGTGGCCAGCGCCTCGATGCTCGTGGCGCGCACCGTCGGCCCGTTGATCGAGGCGGTCGTGACCGTGACCGACGACGCGCTCTTCCGCTGGCTCAGGGCGCTGTGGGACGGGGCGGCCCTGCGCCTCGAACCCTCCGCGGCCGCGGGCTTCGCGGCGGTGGGCCCGTTCGTCGCAGCGGCGGGAGGCGCCGACCTGGGACGCGCCACCCACGTGGTCTGGACGACGGGCGGCGCCCATCTCCCGGACGCCGAGTTCGAGGCCGCGCTGGCCCGCGGCTGACCGGCACCCGGGCGGGGCAGGGCGGCTCGGCCCGCCTCAATCCTGCCGGACGAGGCCCGCGGCGAAGCGCCGGGCGTTGGCGACGTAGTGCTCGGCGAGGCGCCGCAGATCGGCGGCCCCCGCCTCGTCGAGGCTGCGCACGGATTTGGCCGGCATGCCCACGATCAGGCTGCCGTCCGGGAACTCGGCCCCCTCCTTCACCAGGGCGTTGGCGCCGACGATGCAGCCGCGGCCGATCCGCGCGCCGTTGAGGATCGTGGCGCCCATGCCGATCAGCGTGCCGTCGCCGATGGTGCAGCCGTGGACGATCGCCCGGTGCCCGACGGTGACGCCGTCGCCGATCGTCAGCGGGAAGCCGGGATCGGAGTGCAGCACCGCCCCGTCCTGGATGTTGGTGCCGGCGCCCACCCGCATCGGCTCGTTGTCGCCGCGCAGCACCGCGCCGAACCAGACGCTCGCCCGCGCCCCGAGATGCACCTGCCCGATCACGTGCGCGCCCGGCGCGACCCAGACGCTGTCGTCGGCGAGGACAGGGGCGTGACCGTCGAGCGCGTAGAGGGACATCGGGATTTCTCGGGACGGAGGGGTCTGGGGGACGGGATTTGGGGGAGTGGCCCCACCATCTCACGAGCCGCGCCCCTCGTCACGGGCCGCGCGCCTGCGCGGATCGCGCGACCCGCGACGGCGTCCTACAGCCCGGGCCCCTTGGCGGCGCCCCAGATCCGGCCCGGCTTGCCGTTGCTCGCCCCCTGCAGCACGACGACCCAGGAATCGGCGTCGGCGACATGGGCGGTCGGGAGCGGCACCTCGTAATGGACCGGCTGACCGCTCCAGGACCCGACCCGGTGCATGCCGCGCACCACGTTGAGGTAGGTCGCCGTGCGGCCCCGGTTCTCCCCGCGCTCGATCGCCACGGGACGGCGCCGCAGGACGGACAGGAGCCAGACCTCGCCCCGCTGGCCGCCAGCGCCGACGTCGATCACGATATGGTCGCCGCGCTCCTCGCCGCGCACCGGCACCGGCAATCCGCCGGGCTGGGCCGCCTCCCGCCCGAGGATGCGCTCCAGCCCGGTCCGGTCGGAAGCCACCACCGAGGCCGCGCCGTTGACGATGGCCTGCGGCGTGAAGACCTGCCGGATGCCGTGCAGGCCCGCATAGGCGTGCTGGCGCTCGCTGAAGGGCTTCTGCGCCAGCGTGTCCTTCCAGCCGAGATAGTCCCAGTAGGTCACGGGCAGGGTCAGGGCGACGATGCCGGGCCGGCCGGCGAGCTCGCGGAAGACCGGGTCGGCGCCCCGGCAGGCGGCGCAGCCCTGGCTGGTGAACAGCTCGACCACGGCCCGCAGCGGCTCGCCCCTGGCAGGCTCGGCGCGGGCCGGCGCGCTGCAAGCCCCTGCCAGGGCAAGGGCCATCGCGCAGAACCGGGCGGCGTATCGGGAAGCCGGAAGCATCATTGCATCACAGCGCGCGCGGCATGAGGTTGGGAAATCACGTTGCGTTGAGAGGGGCCGCCCGCCGCCCGGCCGGCAGCATCGACGGGCGCCAGCGCCGGTGCATCCAGAGCCACTGGCCCGGGTGCTCGCGGACCCAGCCCTCGACCACCGCCGTCATCGCCTGCATGGCGCCCGGCACGTCGACCGCGCCGCTGGCGTCCCGGGGCAGGTCCAGGGGCGGGGTCAGTTCGAGCCGGTAGCGGCCGCCGGGCAGCCGCACCACCCGGGCGCCGTGGACCGGACACTCGTAGTTCCGGGCGAGCTTGGCCAGCAGCGGGTTGGCGAGACAGGGCCGGCCGAAGAACTCCACCACCACGCCGCGGGTGAAGTGCTGGTCGATGAGCTGGCCGAGATGGCCGCCGCGCTCGACCACGCCCTGCATCGCGAAGGCGGCACCGGGGCCGGAGGCGGCCAGGCCCCCCATGGTCTTCTGCCGCACCGCGCCGACGAGCCGGGCCGCCGCCGGATTGTTCGGCGCCCGGAACACCGCGGTCGCCTCGAGGTCGAACTTCGCCGCGGCGATCGCGGGGAGCTCCCAGTTGCCGAGATGGGCCGAGAAGATCAGGCCGGGCGCACCATCGTCGCGCAGGGCGTAGAAGTGCTCCAGCCCCACCACCTCCATGCGCTGGGTCGCGGGATCGGCCGGATCGTAGTCGAACAGCGTATCGAGATGGGCGTACTCCGCCCCCGTGCGGCCGAGATTCTCCCAGGCCTCCCGCGCGATCGCCCCGCGCTCGGCCTCGGAGCGGTCCGGATAGGCCTCGCGCAGGTTGCCCAGCATGGTCCGGTGCGCGGGAAGCCACGGGCCGATCCGGCGCAGGAGGGCCGCGCCCCAGGCGCCGGCCCGCTCGGGGCCGAGCCCCCGGGCGATCCGGAACAGGGCGGCGATCAGCGGCAGCATGGCGTAGCCCGCGAGCCGCGGGCCGGAGCGCTTCAGGACGAGGGCGAGACGCAGCAAGCGGGTCGGGCTCCGGCGACGGCGGACGCACGGCAGGGCCGGAGCCGGATTGCCGCGCTTCACGCGCCTTAGATCATTTCCGCGTGAGCAGGGAAAGGATTCAGAGGCTCACCAGGATCTTGCCGAAGACCTGGCGCGATTCGAGCCGCTCCAGCCCGGCCGCGAAGTCGCCGAGCGGATAGACCGTATCGATGACTGGCGTGAGGCCGGCCGCCATCTTGTCCAGCGATTGCCGAATGTTCTCGATGCGGCAGCCGAAGGATCCCGTGATGCGGTACTGTTGCTGGAACAGCTGCATCAGGTTCATGGTGGTCGAGACGCCGGAGGTCGAGCCGCAGGTGACGAGACGGCCGCCGCGCTTCAGGCAGAGCAGGGAGCCGTTCCAGGTGTCGGGCCCGACATGCTCGAACACCACGTCGACGCCTTTCCGCTTCGTCAGCCGCCGCACCTCGCCCTCGAAGCGCTCGTCGCGGTAGTTGATGACGTGGTCGGCGCCGAGCTCGGCCGCCATCGCGCCCTTGCGGTCGTCCCCGACCGTGGTGAACACGGTGCACTGAAGCGCTTTCGCCATCTTGATCGCGCTGGTGCCGATCCCCGAGCCGCCCGCGTGGACGAGGATGCTCTCGCCGGGCTCCAGCCGGGCGTTGTCGAACAGCATGTGCTGCACGGTGCCGAAGGCGATGCCCGCGCAGGCCGCGTCGGTGAAGCTCACGCCCTCCGGCGCCTTCACCACGAGCCGGGCCGGCACAGTTACGAACTCGCTGGCGAAGCCGTCGATGTGGAAGCCGTAGACGCCGCCCACCTCCTCGCAGAGGTTGTCGCGGCCCTGTTCACAGGCCCGGCAGTGCCCGCAGGTCCTGGCGCCGTAGAGCGCGACCGGATCGCCCTCCTCGAGCCCGGCGACGCCGTCCCCGACCGCGGCGATCTCGCCCGCGGCCTCCGCGCCGACCGTGAGCGGCAACTTCCGCTTGGCGAAGGCCATGCCGCGAAAGCCCCAGACGTCGATGAAGTTGAGGCCGACCGCGCGGACCCGCACCCGCACCTCGCCGGGCCCGGGGGCGGGGGCATCGGCGACATCGGTCAGGCGCAGGTCGCGGTCGCCGAAGAGTTGCAGGGCTCGCATCGATCGTTCCCGGGGCTCGGACGGCCCGATAGGGTGGCGCTAGAGGTGCCGCGGCGCCTTAGGGACAGCCTATGTCCCGATCAAGGCGCGGCTATTCGGGCGCGAGGTAGCGCCGCCGGGCCCAGCCGAGCGTCCGGCCGGCCTTGACCCGGCACCACGTGGTGCGGCTCGGCGTCTCGTTGGTGCAACCGAAGACCAGCACCCGGCCGCGGACCTCGCCGACGAATTCGGCGGAGGCGTCGGGCTCGGCCCGGACGCTCAGCGCCTCGCCGCGGGGCAGGCCATCGACCCGGTAGGCCTGGGGTTCGGCCGCGGCGGGGGCGGCGAGAAGGCCGGCGAGCGCGGCGAGGAGGAGAGGGCGCATCGGTTCGCGTCTCAGGCGCGGTGCACGCCCATCTGGGCGGTGAGGCCGCCATCGACCGGCAGGACGGTGCCGGTGATGTAGCCGGCCGCGTCCTCCATCAGGAAGCGCACGAGGGCGGCGACCTCCGCCGGGTCGGCGAAGCGGCCGGCCGGGATCTGGCGCTCCATGCCGGCGCGGTGGGCGGCGTAGGGGGCCATCATCCGCGTGTCCACGAAGCCCGGCGCGATCACATTGACGGTGACGCCGCGCTTCGCCGACTCGATCGCCAGGGTGCGGCAATAGGCGATCAGCGCGCCCTTGGTGGCGGCGTAGGCCGCGTTGCCGGCATTGGCGCGAAGCGCCGCGACCGAGCCGATCGCCACGATCCGGCCGGCGCGCGCCCGGATCATCCCCCGGGTCAGCGCCTTGGCGAGCCGGGTCAGCGAGGTGAAGTTCACCTGCATGGCCGCCTCCAGCCGGTCCTGGTCGAGCATCAGCGCGAGCGCGTCCGCCGACTGGCCGGCATTGTGCACGAGGCCGTAATAGCCCCGCTCCTCCGCCGCCGCGCAGAAGGTGTCGAGCGCCGCCCGGTCGCCGAGATCGAGGGCGTGGGCCTCGAAATCCGCGCCCGGATAGGCCTCGCGCAGCTCCGCCAGCAGCGCCTCGGCCTCGGCGGCGGACGCGCGGAAGGTGAAGTCGACCCCGTGGCCGGCCTGCGCCAGCGCCCGCACGATCGCGGCGCCGAGGCCCGCGGCGCCCCCCGTGACGAGGACGCGTCTGATCCCGGCGCTCATGCGGGCTCGGCCCCGAGGATCAGGCAGGTGTTCTGGCCGCCGAAGCCGAAGGAGTTCGACAGGACGCGCGAGACGGGCACGTCCCGCGCCTGCCCCACGATGTCGAGCGGGATCGCGGGGTCGGGCACCGCGTGGTTGATGGTCGGCGGGATGCGCCCGTGCCGGATGGTCAGGAGCGAGAAGGCCGCCTCGATCGCGCCCGCCGCCGTCAGCGTGTGGCCGATCATCGACTTGTTCGAGGTCACGGGCACGCGGCCCGCCCGCTCGCCCAGCACGGCGGCGAGGCCGAGCGCCTCCATCTTGTCGTTCTCCGGCGTCGAGGTGCCGTGGGCGTTGACGGTGTCGACGTCCTCGGGCGTCAGGCCCGCATCCTCCAGGCTCGCCCGGATCGCCGCGACGATCGGCGCCCCGTCCGGGCTGGAGCGGGTGCGGTGGAAGCCGTCGCCCTTCTCGCCGCAGCCGAGCACGTAGCCGAGGATGGTCGCGCCGCGGGCCGTGGCCGCCTCCGCGTCCTCCAGCACCAGGGCGGCCGCGCCCTCGCCCATGACGAAGCCGTCGCGGTTCTTCGAGAACGGCTTCGAGGCGCCCTCCGGCGGGTCGTTCTGGGTCGAGAGGGCCGATAGCAGCGAGAAGCGGATCAGCGATTCCGGGTTCACCGAGCCGTCCGTGCCGATGCAGAGCGCGGCCTGCGTCTCGCCGCGCCGGATCGCCTCGACGCCGAGCTGGATCGCGGTGGCGCCGGACGAGCAGGCGGTCGAGAGCGAGATCGGCGAGCCCTTGGTGCCGAAGCGCTCGGCGATGCGCTCGGCCACGGTGCCGAAGATGAAGAGGTCGTGCCAGGGGTCGAAGCGGCGTGTGGCGGCAGCGGCCTGAAGACCCGCGTAGCTGACCTCGCCGTTCTGGCCCGAGGCCTCGGCGAGCGCCTGACGCTGCGGCCATTCCATCTCGACCGGCGGCACGGCGATGAACAGGGCGCCGGGGAAGTCGCCCCGGCGGCCGATCCCGGCCTGCGCCACCGCCTCCTCGGCGGCCTCCGCGGCGAAGCGCTCCGAGAGGAGGGGGGCGACCAGCGGCTCGGTGTCGAGGAAGTCGACCGTGCCGGCGATGCGGGTGCGCAAGGTGTCGGTGGGGAAACGCCGGATCGCGTGGATGCCGGAACGCCCGGCGGTCAGCGCCGCCCAGTTGTCGGCCTGGCCCTGGCCGAGCGAGGTGACGAGCCCGATGCCGGTGACGGCGACGCGGGGCCGATCCTTTGCGTCGCGGTGGGAATGCGCAGTCATGGCGGCCGTCTTACACGATCGCGCTGGGGAGGGGAGGGGGTTCGAGGGCCGCCCCGCACGCACTCCCTCCCCCCTCTGAGGGGGAGGGAGAATGCGGCCCTCACCGGCCCGTGCGCACCCGGGTCCAGAGCCGGGTGATGAAGCGCTGCGTCCGGTCGTCCCAGGCGGTGTTCACCGAGAGGCGCTGCATCGTCGCCTCGTCCGGGTAGATGCCTGGATTGTTCAGGATCTCCGGCTTCACCAGCGCCTTCGCCGGCAGCACGCCGCTGGCGTAGGAGACGAAGTTGCTGTTGGCCGCCGCCACATCGGGGCGCAGCATGTAGTCGATGAAGGCGTGGGCCTCGGCGGCGTGCGGCGCGTCCTTCGGGATCGCGAAGGCGTCGAACCACATGATCGAGCCCTCCTTCGGCACGACGTAGCCGATCTCGACGCCGTTCTTGGCCTCGTCCGCCCGCTTCTTGGCCTGCATCACGTCGCCCGAGTAGCCGACCGCGACGCAGAGGTCGCCGTTGGCGAGCGCCTGGATGTACTCGGAGGAGTGGAACTTCCGCACCGCGCCACGGACCTTGTAGAGCGCGTCGGTGACCTGGGTCATGTCGTCCCAGCGCCGCGTGTCGCTCTTCAGCCCGTAGAAGGGCAGCATCGAGGGGATCAGGTCCTCGGGGCTGTCGAGCATCATGATCCCGCACTCCTTCAGCTTGTTGGCCGAGGTCGGGTTGAGCACGGTGCTCCACGAGTTGAGGGCGGCGTTCGGGCCGAGGCGCTCGCGCACGGCGCTCAAGTTATAGCCGATGCCGGTCGTGCCCCACATGTAGTCGACCGCGTAGGCATTGCCCGGATCGTAGGTGGCGAGGCGCCCGGCGATCTCGGGCCAGACGTTGCCCAGGTTCCTCAGCTTCGTCTTGTCGAGGGGCCGGAAGGCGCCGGCCCGGATCAGCCGCTGCAGGAAGGGCCCGGAGGGCACCACCACGTCGTAGCCGGAGCGGCCGGCGAGCAGCTTGGTCTCCAGGATCTCGTTGTTGTCGTAGGTGTCGTAGACGACCTTGATGCCGGTCTCCCGGGTGAAGGCCTCCAGCACCTTGGGGTCGATGTAGTCCGACCAGTTGTAGATGTTGACGACGCGCTCCTCCGCCCGGGCGCCGCCGAGGCAGGCGAACGCGCCGAGTGCCGCGCCCATGAGGGCGCGGCGGAGGAGGCCGCCGCTCACCGGCTCCTCGCCGCGACGACGACGATCTCCACGAGGTATTCGGGCCCCGCGAGCTTGGCCTCGACGGTGGCGCGGGCCGGGGGGTTCTCCTTCGAGACCCAGGCATCCCAGGCGGCGTTCATCTCGGCGAAGGTCGCGATGTCGGCGAGGTAGACGGTGGCCGAGAGGATGCGCTCCTTGTCGCTGCCGGTCGCGTGCAGCAGCCGGTCGATCTGCTCGAGAATCTGCTGGGTCTGGGCGGTGACGCCGGTGCCCACGGTGTCGGCCGCGACCTGCCCGGCGAGATAGACCGTGTCCCCGTAGGCCACCGCCTGCGACATGCGCTTGCCCGGCTCGATCCGCTCGATCGTCATCACACCACTCCCGCTTCCGTTGCGGCGGCCAGCACTATCGGCAGCGTCCGACCCTGCCAATCCCTATCGGCGGTGGCGGGCGCGGGTAGCCCGGACCAGCCTCGGCGAATCGCCGAAAGGTTCCGGTACGAAAAATCCGTCCGCCCAAGCTTTCCGCGGCAACCTGCCGCCCCGCTGGCGCGTTCAGTGGACATTCGCACCTACGCGCAGGGGTTTGCCATGGAAATTCTCTGGACCATCGTCATCGGCTTCCTGGCCGGCGTCATCGCCAAGTTCATCATGCCGGGCGACAAGGAGCCCGCGGGTTTCATCCTCACCACGATCCTCGGCATCGTCGGCGCCTTCGTGGCCACCTTCATCGGCCAGGCGGTTGGTTGGTACGGGCCGAACCAGGGCGCGGGCTTCATCGGCGCCATCGTGGGCGCGGTGATCGTGCTGGCGATCTACGGCTTCATCGCCAGCCGCAGCAGCCGCACCTCGACCTACTGATCGGCACAGCCGGGTCGGACGGAGGAGGGCGCCCGCGAGGGCGCCCTTTCTCGTTCGGGGCAAGCCTATTCGGCACTGAGGCTCTTCGGGCGCACAGGCCTCGTTCCGCGCCCGGAGCATGTCTAAAAAGCGAGGGCCCGCCGTGCTGATGCGCGGCGGGCCCCGGAGGCTGGATCGATGGTCAGGCCTTACAGGCGCTGCGAGGCCGCCTTCATGGCGCAGTGGCCGGTGGCGCCCCGCAGCGCGAGCCCGACGCCGACGACGAGCGCGGCGAGGCTGAGCAGCTTGTTCGGGCGCGGCTGCGCGGCGGCCGCCGCGATGCCGAGACCGAGCGCCACCGAGACGGCCCGCTCCGTGGTGGTGAGGTTCGGCTCGCCGCTGAAGATGTCGTGGGCCATCTGGTTGATCATCTGGGTCGCCATCGGGCTTCTGTGTCTCCGTGATAGGTCTCGCCGGGCGAACGCGGGGCGCGGGGCGGCGTTCCCGGGCACCGTGCCGCGGCGCCGGACTCAGCCGGAGGCCTGCCCCTGCTCGGCGAGCAGACCGTCGTCGATCTCCCGCGCCCGAATGGCGGCGGGACGCTCGGTGAGGCGGGCGGTGTAGATCTCGAAGGCAGGCCGCCGCTCGATCGTGCCGAATGCCATGCCCCAGGCCAGATGCGCGCCGACATAGAGGTCGGCCGCCGAGAAGCTTTGGCCCGCGAGATAGTCGCCCCCCCTCAGCGCCTGCTCGAGTGCGTCGAGCACCTCGGGCAGCGAGCCGTAGCCCACCATGCCGCGCATGCGCGGATCGTCCGGCACGGTGACGCCCAGGACCTTGTTGGTCACTGCCGCCTCGACCGGGCCCGCCGCGAAGAACAGCCAGCGGTAGTAGGCCGCGCGGTCGCGACTGCCGGGCGGCGGGGCGAGCCCGGCCTCCGGAAAGGCGTCGGCGAGGTAGGCGCAGATCGCCGCCGTCTCGGTCACGACCGCGTCGCCGTGGCGGAGCGCCGGCACCTTGCCCATCGGGTTGATCGCCCGGAAGGCGGGATCCTTCATGCCGGGGCCGAAATTCATCAGCTCGGCCCGATAGGGCGCGCCGACCTCCTCCAGCATCCAGCGGGCGATGCGCCCGCGCGACATCGGCGTGGTGTAGAGGACGAGGTCTTCGCTCATGTCTGGCCTCCCTGCCGGCGATTCGCCCCCGGCGGGAGCGTTCAAGCAGATGCGACGGCGCCCGGGAAGCGGCCCCTCAGGCCCTCGCCGGCCCGACCGGGATATCGAAGTGCAGCACCTCTTCCTGGTTGCCGAGCCCCCGGTAGAGCGCGATGGCCGGGTCGTCGCCGTGATCGGCCTGGACAAACACCACCCAGGCACCGCGGGCCGCCGCGATGCCGCGCAGATGCGCGATGAGCGCGGTCGCGGCGCCTCGGCGCCTGTGCGCCTCCGCCACGGCGAGGTCGTAGATGTAGATCTCGCGGCGCATCCGCTCGATCTTGTCGAAGACGTAGGCCACGAGGCCGCCGACGATCTCCCGGTCTTGCTCGGCCACCAGGACGACGATGTGCTCCCGGCCGAGAAGACCGGCGAGCCACGCGTCCGAGGGCGGCTCGGCCGCATAGGTCTCCCGGTCGCCGAAGGCCTCGGCGAAGAGCGCGTTCAGGACGCGCAGGGCGGCGACGTCGGCGGGGCCGAGGCGACGGACGCGAATCGGCGACATGCAGGCAGGATAGCGCCTGTCCGGGGATGCGGCCCAAACGAAAAGCGCGGCCCCGAGGGGCCGCGCTTCCCGAACCGTCAGCCGTGAGGGCGAGGCTTACTCGCCCGCGTCGCGGCGGCGCTCGCCCCGGTGGGAGCGGCCGCCCTCGCGGCCCTCGCGGGGCTCGTCGCCGCGCTCGGCCCGCTCGGCGTCGCGCTGGGCCTTCAACTTCTCGGTGATGTCCTCGCCGGTCTGCTGGTCGACGACCTTCATCGAGAGGCGGATCTTGCCGCGGTCGTCCTGACCGAGGAACTTCACCTTCACCTTGTCGCCTTCCTTCACCACGTCGGTGACCTTGGCGACGCGCTGGGGCGCGAGTTCCGAGATGTGGACGAGGCCGTCCTTGGCGCCGAAGAAGTTGACGAAGGCGCCGAACTCCATCGTCTTCACCACGGTGCCGTCGTAGATCACGCCGACCTCGGCCTCGGCCACGATCGAGCGGATCCAGTTGTAGGCCGCCTTGATCGCCTTGCCGTCGGACGAGGCGATCTTCACGATGCCCGTGTCCTCGATGTTGATCTTGGCACCGGTCTTCTCGACGATCTCGCGGATCACCTTGCCGCCCGTGCCGATCACTTCGCGGATCTTATCGGTCGGGATCTGCATCGTCTCGATGCGCGGCGCGTACTCGCCGAGCTCCGGACGGGCGGCGGTCAAGGCCTTCGCCATCTCTTCGAGGATGTGCGCGCGGCCATCCTTCGCCTGGGCGAGGGCGATCTTCATGATCTCCTCGGTGATGCCCGCGATCTTGATGTCCATCTGGAGCGAGGTGATGCCCTCGTCCGTACCGGCCACCTTGAAGTCCATGTCGCCGAGGTGATCCTCGTCGCCGAGGATGTCGGAGAGCACCGCGAAGCGCTCACCCTCGAGGATGAGGCCCATGGCGATGCCGGCGACCGGGCGGCGCAGGGGAACGCCCGCGTCCATCAGCGACAGCGAGCCGCCGCAGACCGAGGCCATCGAGGACGAGCCGTTCGACTCGGTGATCTCGGACACGACGCGGATCGTGTACGGGAACTCGTGGGCCGGCGGCAGGACCGGGTGGATCGCCCGCCAGGCGAGCTTGCCGTGGCCGATCTCGCGGCGGCCGGGCGAGCCCATGCGGCCGGTCTCGCCGACCGAATAGGGCGGGAAGTTGTAGTGCAGCAGGAAGGTCTCCTTGTAGGTGCCTTCCAGCGCGTCGATGAACTGCTCGTCCTCGCCAGTGCCGAGGGTGGCGACGACCAGCGCCTGCGTCTCGCCGCGGGTGAACAGGGCCGAGCCGTGGGCGCGGGGCAGCACGCCGACCTCGGAGAGGATTGAGCGGACCGTCTTCACATCGCGGCCGTCGATGCGCGAACCCGTGTCGAGGATGTTCCAGCGGACCACCTTCGACTGAGCCTCCTTGAAGGCCGCCTTGACCTTCTCAGGCGAGAACTTCTGCTCGCCGTCCACCGGGCAGAGGGCCGCCACCACCTTCGCCTTCACGGCGTCGACGGCCTTGTAGCGCTCCTGCTTGACGGTGATCTTGTAGGCGTCGCGCAGCTCCGACTCGCAGATCTCCAGCACCGCCGTCTCGACGTCGGCGTTCTCCGGCGGGGAGAAGTCGCGCGGCTCCTTGGCGGCCTTCTCGGCCAGCCGGATGATCGCCTCGATGACCGGCTGGAAGTGCTTGTGGCCGAACATCACGGCCCCGAGCATCACGTCCTCGGAGAGTTCCTTGGCCTCGGACTCGACCATCAGGACGGCGTCCTGGGTGCCGGCCACGACGAGGTCGAGGGTCGACTCGTCCTTGGTCTCGGTGACCAGCGGGTTCAGCTTGTAGCCGCCGTTGACGTAGCCGACGCGGGCGGCGCCGATCGGGCCCATGAAGGGCACGCCGGAGAGCGTCAGGGCGGCGGAGGCCGCCACCATCGAGACGATGTCGGGATCGTTCTCGAGGTCGTGGGTCAGCACGGTGACGACGACCTGGGTGTCGTTGCGCCAGCCCTCGACGAAGAGGGGGCGGATCGGCCGGTCGATCAGGCGGGAGACGAGCGTCTCCTTCTCGGAGGGACGGCCCTCGCGCTTGAAGTAGCCCCCCGGGATGCGGCCGGCGGCGTAGGCGCGCTCCTGATAGTTCACGGTGAGCGGCAGGAAGTCGATGCCGGCCTTCGGCTCCTTGGCGGAGACGACGGTGGCGAGCACCGAGGTCTCGCCGTAGGTGGCGATCACGGCGCCGTCCGCCTGGCGGGCGACCTTGCCGGTCTCGAGGACGAGCTTGCGGTCGCCCCAGATCAGCTCTTCGCGTTGAACGTCGAACATGCGTGTCTCTCTGTCCTTGGCCTCTTCCGCGGACGGGCCTTCCCGGCCGCGGGTGGGCGAACCCGGCGCCGCCAGGGGCAAGATTGCGGGCCTCTCCGCTGAAGAGGCCTGCGATCCTGTCCCCGGCACGTGGCGCCTCGAAGTCGCCGCTTGTATCGGGATGCCGGATCCATTCCGGCCCCGAATTCTTCCTTAGGTCGCCCCCGACGCTCTCGCATCGGGGGCGCACCGCCGCATGGGCGGCGGCGCGCGGTCGCGCTTGCGGCGGCCTGACGGCCGCCGGGGCCAGCCTTAGCGGCGGATGCCCAGGCGCTCGATCAGCGAGCGGTAACGGGCCTCGTCCTTGCGCTTGACGTAGTCGAGCAGCGAGCGGCGCGAGGAGACCAGCTTCAGGAGGCCGCGGCGGGAATGGTTGTCCTTGCCGTGGGTCTTGAAGTGCTGGGTCAGGTTCGAGATCCGCTCGGTGAGGATCGCCACCTGGACCTCCGGCGAGCCAGTGTCCTTGGGATCGACGCGGTATTCCTTGATGAGCGCGGTCTTGCGCTCTGCCGTGATCGACATCGCAACTGCCTTTCTGGGATGTGCGGGAGGCGGCTGCCTCGGGCAGCGCGCCTTCGTGAGCTGGGGCAGGGCCGGTGCCGGGATGTCGTCCAGCACGGTCGTTGAGCCCAAGCGGCTTCAGGCCTCGCCCGTCGCCGGGCCGAGGCCGCGCGCACCATACACGAAAGCGCCTCGCATGCCAGTCCCGCCGCACCCCTACCCGCCGCATGCCCATCCGAGGCACCACGCGATGCGGCGTCCCACCACTGGGGAGCGATGCCGTCCGCTTCCACGATCACCCGCGTTGAGAGCATCGGTTCAGAAGGCTGGACCGGGGCACATCAAGTGTCTTGCGTTTATTCTGCCGGCTAATCATAGCCGGAACTGCGTATGCGCGGCCCGGTTGGCCCTGCGTGACGAACGCGGGAACGCAAGGATGAGGCCAAGGATGACCCGGAACGCCGCCCTCGGCCCCGCGGGCGTCGCGCCGGAGGGCGCGCGCCGGACCCGGGCGGATTGACGCCGAGGGCGCCCCGTGTCGGCCAAGAGCAAGAAGGGCAAGCGCCAGGCCTTTCTCGTCGCCGTGGCACAGCGCCGCGAGGCGGCACGGATCTACGCCGTGGTCGCGCCCTCCGAGGCGGAGGCGCTCGCCGCGCTTGCCGACCACGCGACGGAGAATGTCCGCCTGCAGGTGGTGGGCGGCCTGTCGCGCGACATGGTGCGCCGGCTCAAGCTCAAACCGGGGGAGCTGCGCCTCGTGTGAGGCCCCGCGCCGCCGCGGCCGTGAGGCCGGCCAGCAGCAGCACCGGCAGGAGCGCGCACCAGAACGCTCCGTAGGCGACCCCGAGGGCGCCCGCGAGCGCCCCGGCCGCGAAGGCGAGCACGGCCGGCAGGATCCGCCGCAGCCGCGCCCGCGTCGCCGCATCCGCCGCGCGCCCGAGCGCGACGTCGACGGCGTCGATCACCGCTTGGGTGACGTTGACGGTCATCACCGTGGTGGCGGCGAGGTTGGGCAGGCAGAGCCGCCCGAGGGCGTTCTGCACACCCATCGCGGCGACCGCCAGCATACCGACGAGGAGGGCTGACGGGCTGTCCGCTCCGGAAAAGGGGGCGAGCACCACGCCGGCGCCGCCGAAGCCCGCGAGCAGCAGCGCCTCGACGGCGAGGAGCCAGGGCAGGGGACGCCGACCGGCCCGCTCTAGCCCAAGGGCGAGAAGGCGCGCGCCCGCGACCGCGAGCACGAAGACCGGCAACGCCAGGAGCTTGGCCACGAGGCCGCCCGCGTCCCCCACGAGCGCCGCGCCGATCAGCACGAAGTTGCCCGTGACATGGGCGGCGAACAGCCCGGCGAGCGCCACGAACCCGGCCGCATCGACGAAGCCGGCCACGAAGCCGAGCGCCGCGGCGACGCCGTACGGTACGGCCTTGTCGGGCGCCGTCAGGTTCTGCCCCCGCGTCCCGGTCATCGCGCGCCTCTCGCTTCCGCCCTGGTCGGTCGCCGCGATTGCCCGGCGGCGCGCCTCCGTCAAGGCCGGCCCGTCACACCCCGCCCGCGCCGCCCCCCTTGGCCCGCATCGCCCCGGATGCCATGCTTCGCGGGAGCCGCCCGCGAGGCGGCCCGGAAGGGGATGATGCGCTCGCTCAAGGTCCGTTTCGCGCTGCTGCTCGGCGCGACAGCCCTGCTGATCGTGCTCGCGGCCCTCGGCGTGCTCGCCTCGATCGCCGCGGCCGAGCGCACGATCGACCGCACGCTCGCGGCGCAGGCGCGGCTGGAACTGTTGGCCGAGCTCTCCGGCCGGCTGACCCAGTTCGGCCTCGCGGCGGTCGAGACGGTGGGCAATCCCGACACGCAGCCCGAATCCATGGCGATCGCCCGGACCAACGCCGACAAGGCGCTCGCCGCCGTCGACGAGGCCCTGGCCCGCAGCATCCGGATCAGCGACGACCCGCAGGACCGGATGGCCTACGCCGCCCGCACCCGGCCCATGGCGCAGCTGCGCGCCGCCAGGGCGATCCTCGACCGGCAGGTCCAGCAGATCACCCGCCACGCGGCCGAACCGGAGCAGCGCCAGAACGCCATCAAGGGCGCGCTCAACGGCTTCGGGGCGATGACCGGGCAGCCGCTCTCGTTCCTGATCGAGGCGGAGCGGCGCAGCATGGTGCTGGGCTCCGAGGAGGCCCGCGCGCTCGCCGACCGGCTGCGCCTCGCGGCCGCGCTCGCCGTTGGGGCGGCCCTCGCCGTCCTGCTGGTGCTCTACCGCAGCCTGATCCGGCCGACGCTCGCCCGGATCGAGGCGGTGCGGCGGGCCGCGATCGCGGTCGGGCGGGGCGAGCTCGACACCCGCCTCTCGGTCGCGGTCCGGGACGAGCTCGGCCTCCTGGTCGCGAGCTTCAACCGCATGGCCGCCCGGCTCGGCCGCCGCGAGGCCCGGGTCGCCGCCGACCGGGCGGCCCTGGAGGAGACGATCCAGGCCCGCACCGCGGACCTGCGGGCCGCCAACGCGCGGCTCGAGACGGTCGACCGCTCGCGCCGCCGCTTCTTCGCGGATGTCAGCCACGAGTTGCGCACG
>NZ_BPQM01000023.1 GCF_022179245.1 Methylobacterium gregans | reverse complement strand
GTCCGCCGGAGGCGATAGGATGTCCGCCGGAGGCGACCGGGTGTCCGGTGCCGGGGAACCGATCCTCCGGGTCGCGATCGACCGCAAGGTCTATCGCGCGGGCGCGTCCGAGCCCGTCGAGGCGGTGCGCGGGCTCGCCTTCACGGTTGAGCGCGGCGAGATCGTCTGCCTGATCGGTCCCTCCGGGGCGGGCAAGTCGACGACCTTGCGCATCCTGCTCGGGCTCGACCCGGACTACGAGGGCCGGATCGAGCCGGACCCGCGCGGGGCGGAGACCTCGCCCGGCATGGTCTTCCAGGAGCCGCGGCTGCTGCCCTGGCGCACGGTGGAGCAGAACGTGCGCCTCGCCATGCCGCGGGGCCGGCGCGGGCGCGACCTCGACGGGCTGTTCGACCATCTCGGGCTCGCACCCTGGCGCGGGCGCTATCCGGGGGCGCTCTCGCTCGGCATGCAGCGGCGGGTGGCGCTCGCCCGGGCGCTCGCCGACGACCCGCGCCTGCTCGTCCTCGACGAGCCCTTCGTGTCCCTGGACGACGCGGCGGCGGCGAGCCTGCGGGGCCTCGTGGTCGACACCGTCGACCGGCTCGGCATGAGCGTGCTGATGGTCACCCACAACGTCGCCGAGGCGATCGCGGTCGCCGACCGGCTGCTCCTGCTCTCGCCCCGCCCGGCGAGCCTCGTGGCCGAGGTGCGCCTCGACCGGCCGCGGAGTGCGCGCGACAGGGCCTGGGCGGACGCGACCCGGCGGGACCTGGCCGAGCGCCATCCTGGCGTGATCGCGGATTGAAGGGAGGGGGCCGCCTCACTCCGCCTTGGCCTCGACCTCGACCCGGTCGAGGATGGCGGCCGGCGAGCGGGCAAGGGCGAAATCGGCGAAGCCGAGGCCAGCGGCGTCCCGGGCCCGGGCCTTCAGGACGAGCCGTCCGGGCTTCTGCACGAACTGGCCCATCGCGGTCCCGATCGCCCGGGCGCCCGCGGAGCCGCCCAGGATGATCGGCACGCCGAACTGGCTTGCGCTGACATATTCCTGGCGCAGCTCCTCGGGCTTGAGGCTCAGCGCCTTGGACTGGGTCGCGATGAAGCGCTCGAACAGGCCCGTGTTCTCCACCGTCAGGTCGAGCGTCTTGGCGCTGGCGGTGAACATCAGGAGGTCCGAGGCCGGCATCCCGGACGAGAAGATCTCGGGGCCGATTCCCCCGAGGGTGCCGGTGAGCCGCACGGCCCCCATCTCGCGGCCCGACAGGGCGACCTCGCGCAGCGCCACCTCGCGCCGCCCCTCGTCCCAGGCGAGATCGGCCACGAGGTCGAGGTCGAGGTCGCGATAGCCGTAGCCCGGCAGGGCGCCGATGACCGGCGCGCCGGTCACCGTGGAGGCCGGCATCACGAGGCCGGACAGGCTGAGACGGCCGGCGGTCGGCACCCCGTCCTTCAGCGGGCCGAAGCTCAGCGCGGCGTCGCGCAGGGCCACATGGGTGACCGGCTGGGAAGCGACCGGCTGGGGCGGAACCGGCCGGGGAGCCGCCTGCGGCGCGGCCTTGCCGTCCGGCCTGATCTCCGCCTTGCCGTCCGGCTTGGCATCGCTCCTGGCACCGGGCTTGGGCGCCGGCGCGGCGAGCGGGTCGGCGGCCGGCGGCGTCTCCGAGCCCGGGAGGTCGAGGCTCAGCGCCTTCAGGGTGAGCGTGCCGAGCGCGGGCATCATGCGGCGCGCATCGTCCGCGTCGGCGGCGGCCGCCGGATCGGCGAGCCGGCGCAGGGTCGCGAGGGTAGGCGCCAGCGAGATCCCGGAGAGCGCCAGCCGCCCGAGCCGGGCGCGGGTCGGCCCTTGCGTGAAGGCGAGACCGTCGAGGCTGAGCCCGGCCTCCGGGCCGGTCGCGTAGGCGAGGCGCTCCGCCTCGATCAGCAGGGCGCCCTGGGGCCCGGTCTCGCTGAGCGAGAGGCCCCGGGCCTCGAGCGCGCCGACCGAGACCGCCTCCATCAGGTCGGCGCCGGCGCCCGCGAGCTTGGCCCGCTCCGCCGGCGGCAACGCCTCGGCCTCGGCCTCGAGGCGGCTGAGCCCGACCGCGAGGGCGTCGAGCGCACCCCCGAAGCCGCCGGGGATCTGGCGGCCGCCGAGGTCGCGCCCCTGGAGCTCGGCGATGCGCATCGTCGTGCCGCTGGGGTCGGTGTAGACCACGTCCGCCACCTGGATGCCCGCGTAGACGCGCTGGACCGTGCCCTTGCCGTCGCCGGGCACGCCGTAGAGGCGGGTGAGGGCGACGAGGTCGACGTCGTTCGCCCGGATCTGCCCGTAGGTGCCCGAGCCCTTCTCGGGGCCCCCGGAGACGCTGACCGCCGCGCCCGCCGCGGTGAGCTCCGCGATGCGTCCGGCCCGCACGTCTCGGGCGGTGACCTCGCGGTAGGTGACCGTCTGGCGCAGGGGGCCGGGGCCGGGATGCTCCGAGACGAGGACCGGGATCGTGATGCTGGCCGCCTCCAGCCGGGCGAGGCGCGCCGGCCAAGTCTCGGCGGCGCCGGGCCGCAGCAGCGCGGCGAGCTCGTCCTTGGAGAGGCGCGTGCCGCTCACCGTGACCTTCGGGGCCCGGAACTCGGCGCCGCCGAGCGGCAGGACCACGTCCGTCAGGGTGACGTCCTGCACCGCCGAGGCCGCCTCCTGGGCGGCGACGGGCAGGAGCGACGAGCCGGGCGACAGGCTGAGCGGGAGGGCGAGGGCGCAGGCGAGGCTGCCCGCGCGTGCCGCCCGCGCGAGGCGGGCGCGGCCCTTCGGATGACTCATGGTGGTGTCCGGCTCGCCGACGGCTTGTCTGGATGGGGTGCGGGCCGGGCAGGGTTACCGGCCGGGCACCATCCGTGCCGCACTTCGTCCCCGCAGGCAATCAGTGTGCGATGCCGCACGGCGGGTCGGCCCGCACCTGTCGTGCGGGCGCAACGGGCCGAGGCCCCGCAAGCGGCGCGCAGGCGCCCGAACGACGAAGGGCCGTCCCGCGCGGGACGGCCCCTCAGGGAGAGACAGAACGGCGGACGTGCCGCCTCGGCCTTACTTGATCAGCGCGAGCAGCGCCTTGCCGGCCTTGGAGTTCAGCTCCTTGGCGTCCAGCGTGCCGTCGTTGTCCGGGTCGGCGGCCTGGAAGCGCTCGGCCACGGCCGCGAGGTACTCCTTCTTGTCCAGCGTGCCGTCGCTGTCCGGGTCGGCCTGGCGGACGCCGGCCTTGCTCAGGCGGCCCTTCAGCTCCTTGGCGTCGAGGGTGCCGTCCGCGTCCTTCTCCAGCCGGTCGAAGGTCGCCGAGGCCACGGCCTGGACTTCCTTCAGGTCGACGGTGGCGTCGTTGTCGGTGTCGATCATCTTGACGGCGGCGGCGCCGCTCGTCGGCTTGGCGAAGGCGACCGGGGCGGCGACGGACGAGAGCACGAGGGTAAGGGCCGCGAAGGCGCTGGAAACACGAAGGCTCATTGCCGGATTCTCCCAAAAAAGATTGCTCGATTCACCTAGATCAAGCCTGTGCGGCGCACAAGAGGCGGCGGGCCGCCGGGAGGCCACGCGGTGAAGATTTTCCATGTCGTCGGCCGCGGTCCCGCAATCCGACCCCTGAAACGCCGGAAGGGCCGGCAAGCCGGCCCTTCCGTTCGTGATCCAGCGGATGCTGCGGGGTCCGGCGCGGCTCAGTAGCCGTAGTCGCGGCGGGCGCGGCGCGGGCGGTCGTCGTCGTAGCGCCCGCCGCGATAGAGGCCGCGCCCGTCGTCGTCGCGGCTCCGGCGATACGCGTCGCGCCGGAACTCCTCCCGGCGGAAGTCGCGCTCGCGCTGCCCGCGCGAGCGCAAGTCGATGCTTGGGCCGCCGGGGCCGATGTCGATGCGCTGGGCGGAGGCCGGGACGGTGCCCGCCACGCTGGCCCCGAGGGCGACGGCGAGCGCCGCACCGACGATCAAAGTCTTCATGGCTGTTCCTGTGATCCGGGGCGTGTGCACCTTGAAGCACACGCGGTCTCGCGTTCGAGGAGCAACCCGTCGCGACGCCGATCGTTCCGCGAAGACTGTTGTCCTGCCGGGCCTCTCCTGCCCGGAAGCCGGATCTCAGGGATTCACGCGCAGGCCGAGCAGGAATGTGTTGCCGTGGAAACTGACATTGGCGACCGTGCTGTCGATCTGTTGGTAGAGATACGTTCCGCGCAGGGTGAGCCAGCGGGTGAAGCGGTAGTCGACCCGCGCGGTCGCCGAGAAGCCGGTCTCGCGCGTCGTGGTGCCCTGGTAGCTGTTCTGCAGGACGGCGGCGCCGAGCACGATCGAGAGATTGCGGAACAGGTCGTGCTGCACCTCGAGCGTCGCGGCCTCTGTGACCGCGCCGCTCGAACCGCGCAGGGTCGTCTCGCTCACGGTGCTCTGGGCGCCGAGACGCACGGCGGTGAGCGGGCTGAGCTGCCAGGTCAGGGCCGCGCTGAGGAGCGGGGCGTTGACGTCGGCGAGCGCCGGGTCCGGGTAGGTCCGGTGCTGCAGGCCGCCGGAGATCTCGCCGCTGAGGGCGGCGCCGAGCGAGAAGGCCGCGCCCGCCGTGAGCGCGACGCCGGTCGAGTCCCGGCGCAGGCCGGTGACGTCGCGGGCGGTGTCGTAGACGCGGATATCGGCAAGCGCGTCGACGAAGGGCGTAAAGGCGGGCGAGACCTCGTAGGCGGTGCGCAGGCGCACGCCGTACTGGTTCAGGTTGCGGTCGCTCTGGACCACGGTGGTGCCGTCGCCGAGCCGGGCATCCTCGAAGGTGCTGCGGTCGAACTGTCCGCGCAGCGAGACCGAGAGCCGGTTGAAGCGCTGCGTGGCGCCGAGCGAGGCGCCGTACGCCATGATGAGCGGGCGGCTCGTCGCGTTGGTGGCCTGGAGGTCGATGCTGCCGACGCGCTGGGTGTCGACGAGGAAGCGGCCCTCCGCGTCAAGGCGCAGGTCCCGGCTCGCGTCCACGCCCAGGCGGACGGTGCCCGCGGCGCTCGGGCGGCTCGCGGACTCGTTCTGCGGGTATTCCAGATAGGCGCCGCGCAGGTCGCCCGCGAGCTCGGCCGCCGACCAGTCGCTGCGGAAGCCGAGTTCGGCCTCGCTGCGCAGGGCCACCGAGCCGCGGGCGGCGGTGCCCGCCGCCTGGTTCGGGTTGGTGTCGTAGCCGAGGCTCTGGCTGAAGGCCGGCAGGAGCGTGAGGCCGCCGAGCCTGAGCCCGAGCGGGGCGTAGGCCTCGTCCACCTGGAGCGGCGGGCGCAGGCCGTTGGCCAGCAGCAGGCCCGGCGTCACGAGGCCGAGGATCGGGGCCGGGATCGTGGTCGGCAGCGGCACACCGCTCACCGCGCTGCGCACCACCGGCGTCAGCCGGTCCGCCGCGGTGGGCCGCTGCGTCGTCTCGCGGGTCGTCCGACGGGTTGCCGAGCCGCTGCGGCGGGCGGGCGCGGCGCGGTTGCGCAGGAGCTCGGCCAGGGCGCGCTCGCTTGCGCCGATGCTGCCGGCGCGCGCGGGCGGACGATTTCCGCCGAAACCGGAGGAGAGGCCGGAGGACGGATCGGAACCGAGGCCGGAGGCGAGGCCCGCGGCGGACCCGCCGGACGCGGCACCGGATCTGCCGGCCTCCGTGGCGCCGGTCGGGAGCGACCCCGCCGGCGGGCGGGCGCCGGAATTCCGGCTGCCCTGAGCTTGGCCGAGGGTCGACGAGCCGAGGGTGGATTGGCCGAGGGTGGATTGGCCGAACGGGGCCCGGAAGGCGGGCCGCATGCCGCGCAGACCCGCTCCGCCGCCGGCTCCACTGCCTGCCCCGTCCATGTCCGCGTCCGCCTCGGCGGGTGCGGGCTCCGCCAGGCCGGGCTCGGCCGGGGCGGCATCGGCGGTCGAGCCACGCAACTGCGCCCGCGCCGGCCAAGTGCTCGACAGAGTGGTCAACAGAGCGGCCGGCAGGACGAGCGGTGAGGCGCCGAGCAGGGCGAGCAGCAGGGCCGGCCTCCGGGCACGGCGCGGCCCCGGCGCGCGCGCCTCCGCCTTCCCGCCACTGCGCGCGCTCACCCCCACCGGCTCCGGCCCCCGTCTCGCACACGCTCCGCATACGCGGCCGCCGATCGCCGGCGCCCGAGGGCGCGGCACCGGCCGCATGGTTAAGAAACGGTACGCCCGCAGGGTTAACGGCCGGTCAATGCGCGCTGCCGGACCGTCAGCGCCGGGACCCGTCGCGGCAGCGGCGAACGGTATCAAACGGCCGTCGCCTTCGTGGGCCAGACTGGCGGCGGCGCGTTTCCCGGGATAAGGCGGCCGGGGCGGCGAGGGCGGGACATGACGGGAACGAAGCGCGCAGGGCAGCCCCTGCGCTGGCTGACGGGACGGTTCTCGAGGCCGCGCCTGGGGCAGGTCCTGGGAGGCATCGGGCTCGGCGCGGCGCTCCTTGCGGGCGCTTCGCAGGCCGACGAGGCGCCGCGCCCGCCGACGGGCGGCGCGGAAGCCCGCGCGGGGGCACCCGCGGCCACGGTCGCGGGCTACTTCTACATCGGCGGGCGCTACCAGCGGGTCGAGGACAAGACCCTGATGGTCGGGCAGATGTTCGTCCAGTCGCGCCGCCCGGCCCAGGTCACACAGCCCTATCCGGTGGTGATGGTGCACGGCGCCGCGCAGACGGGCGTGAACTTCCTGGGGACGCCGGACGGGCGGCCGGGCTGGGTCCAGCGCTTCGTCGAGCGGGGCTTCCAGGTCTACGTCGTGGATCAGGTCGGGCGCGGGCGCTCGGGCACGAACCCGGAGGTCTACGGCCCCTACACGCGGCTCTCCGCGCGCGCGCTGGAGGAGACCTACACGGCCCAGGAGGTCTACGACCTGTTCCCGCAGGCCAAGCTCCACACACAGTGGCCGGGCGGGCCGGGGGTGCCGGGCAACGCGGCCTTCGACCAGTTCATGGCGAGCCAGGTGCCCTACCTCGCCAACACCCAGCAGACCGAGGAGCTGATGGCTCCGGCGCTGACCGCGCTGGTGGAGAAGATCGGCCCGGCGATCCTGATCACGCACGGCCAGGGCGGGCTGTTCGGCTGGGCGGTCTCGGACGCGCGGCCCGACCTCGTGAAGGCGCACCTCGCCATCGAGCCGAACGGGCCGCCCTTCTTCGACGTGCGCTACCGCGGCGGCAAGGAGTTCTGGGAGCGCACCGGCGAGGGCCGCGCCCGCGCCTACGGCCTCACCCGCATACCCCTGGGCTTCCAGCCGCCGGTGAGCGCGCCCGAGGACCTCACCGTGGTCCAGGCCAAGGCGCCCGCGGCGGAGGGACGCATCCGCTGCTGGCTCCAGGGCGAGCCCGTCCGCAAACTGCCGAACCTCGCCCGGGTGCCGGCCGTGATCGTGACGGCCGAGGCCTCCTTCCGGGCGCCCGTCGACGATTGCACGGCGGCCTTCCTGTCCCAGGCCGGGGCCAAGCCCGAGACGCTCCGCCTCGCCGAGGCCGGCATCCGCGGCAACGGCCACATGATGATGCTGGAGAAGAACAGCGATCAGGTCGCCGACGCGCTGGTCGCCTGGATCGCCGGCCGGGTGCGCTGAGGCCGGAGCCCGCATGAGCGGGTGCCGCGGGCACCATCCTGGATTGTGACCGCCCGGTCACATGCACGGCAATCCATTGTGCGCAGCCTTGTGCGGCCGGGCGTTCAGCCGTAGGCCTGTTCGGGAAAGATCAATACTTTCACGAACTTAGCATAATTCTAAAAAGCTAGGCCGTACAGCCCCGGACGATCCGGGGCGCGCCGTCGGCTGCCCGGGATCCGCCATGTCGCCGCTCACGTCCGCCCACCGCTCCAGCCGTACCTCCGCCACGAGGGCGCGCCGATCCGGCCCCTTGTCCGCCCCTTTGTCCGCCCCCTTGCGCGCGCTCGCCCTGTCGGGCGCCTCGCTCCTCGTGCTCACGGCCGCTTCCCAGGCCCAGCAGGCGACGCCGCCGCGCCGCGGCACGACGAACCCGCCGGCCGAGGCGAGCGTCCAGCTCAGCGAGATCAGCGTCGAGACGCAGGGCAACGGCGGCGCCGCGGCCGGAGGAGTCGGGGGCCAGGTCGGCGCCGCCGCGCGCGCCGTCGAGAGCCCGACCGGCCCGGTCAACGGCTTCGTGGCGACCCGCTCGGCCACCGCGACCAAGACCAACACCCCTCTGATCGAGACGCCGCAATCGATCACGGTGGTCGGCCGCGAGCAGATCGATGTTCAGAAGGCCCAGACGCTGACCCAGGCGACGCAGTACGCGGCCGGCATCTACTCGGGCACCTTCGGCTCGGACTCGCGCCTCGACTTCTTCACCCTGCGCGGCTTCGTGGCGAGCGATTACGGCCTCTACCGTGACGGCCTGCAGCAGCTGAACTACGGCTTCGCCTACTTCCGCACCGAGACCTTCGGCCTGGAGCGGATCGAGGTGCTGCGCGGTCCCGCCGCCGTGCTGTTCGGCGCGGGCACGCCCGGCGGCCTCGTCAATCAGGTCACCAAGCGGCCTCCACTCGACCCGCTGCGCTACGTCGAGGTCGGCGGCGGCGCCCTGGGCCAGGGCGGCTTCGGCTACGCCGCCTTCGACCTCGGCGGACCGTCCGACGCCGACGGGCACTGGTTCTACCGCCTCACCGGGTTCGGCCGCACCGGCGGCAACCAGGTCGAGGGCGCGCCGGAGGACCGCGTCTACATCGCGCCGGCCTTCACCTATAAGCCGGACGGGGCGACGAAGATCACCTTCCTGTCGAGCTTCCAGCACGACAACGCCGCGGTGACGGCGAACTTCCTGCCCTATTCCGGCACGGTCCGCCCCAACGCCTCGGGCCTGCGCATCCCGCGCTCGCTGAACGTCGGCGACATCGGCCTCAACACCTTCAGCCGCAATCAGGCGCTCGTCGGCTACGAGTTCGAGCACGCCTTCGACGAGACGTGGACCTTCCGGCAGAACCTCCGCTACTCGTTCCTCGAGAGCTTCCAGAACTCGTATATCGGCCAGCTCGGCTACAGCGATGCCGCCGAGACGCGGCTCGCCCGCTACCAGTTCCGCGACAGCGCCCGGGCGAACTTGTTCCAGGTCGACAACCAGGCCGAGGCGCGCTTCTTCGACGGCTTCTTCCGCCACGACCTGCTGCTCGGGCTCGACTACAAGAACTACCGTCTGAGCGACAACCAGGCCTCGACCTTCCCGGGTCCCGATCTCAGCATCCTGGCGCCCGTCTACGGCCAGCGGGTCGCCGCGCCGCTGCCCTATCTGATCAACGGGAACTCCTTCGAGCAGCTCGGCCTCTACGCGCAGGACCAGATCAAGCTCACCGACCAGTTGAGCCTCGTGCTCGGCCTGCGTCAGGATTTCGCCGACAACCGCATCGGCAACAAGCTGACCCCCTCGGCCAGCGGCGGACGCAGCGACAACGCGCTCACCTACCGCACGGCGCTGATCTACAATTTCGATTTCGGGCTCGCGCCCTACGTGAGCTACTCGACCTCGTTCCAGCCGCAGATCGGCACTGCCTTCAGCGGCGCGGGCTTCCGCCCCGAGACCGGCGACCAGATCGAGGGCGGCGTGAAGTTCGAGCCGCCGGGCCAGGGCTACTTCCTGACGCTCGCCGGCTTCGACATCAACCGGCAGGGCACGCTGGTGCCGGACCCCGCCAACGTCTTCTTCCAGATCCAGTCCGGCGCGCAGCGCTCCACCGGCTTCGAGGCGCAGCTCACCATGAGCCTCGCCGAGGGGCTGAACGCGGTCGCGTCCTTCACGACCTACGACCTCGTCACCACGAAGGACGCGGATCCGGCGCGGGTCGGCCGCACGCCCGTCAACATCCCCGAGACCTTCGCCTCGGCCTTCTTCGACTACACGATCCCCGTGGGCGCGTGGCGCGGCTTCGGCTTCGGCGGCGGCGTGCGCTACGTCGGCAGCTCCTTCGCCGACGTGCCCAACACGCTCAGGGTCTCGGACTTCGTGCTGTTCGACGCGCAGGTGCACTACAACTTCGACAACTGGCGCATCGCGGTGAACGCCACGAATCTCGGGGACCGGCGCTACGTGTCCTCCTGCCAGTCCGCCTTGGCCTGCTTCTACGGCGACGCCCGTCGCGTCGTGGCGAGCCTGAGCTACAAGTGGTGAGAGCCTGAGCGCTGGGTCCTGGATTCCAAAGGTCGAGACCTTTGGCGGGTGCAGGGCAGAGCCCGCATCGGCTCCTCTCACCCGGCAAGCCGGGTGAGAGGAGCCGAACCCGGGGCTGCGCGCCCCTGGACCCCGCCCAAGGGGCTCGCCCCTTGGGGATCCCAGTACAGGCGCTCAGCCCTCCCGCGCCCGCTCGCGCAGGATGAACTTCTGCACCTTGCCGGTGGAGGTCTTGGGCAATTCGCCGAAGACAATGTGGCGGGGCAGCTTGTAGGGGGCGAGGTGATCGCGGCACCACGCGATCAGCGCCTCGGCCTCGGCCTCCGCGCCGGGCTTCAGTTCCACGAAGGCGCAGGGGCTCTCCCCCCATTTGGGGTCGGGCTTGGCCACGACGGCGGCCGCCGCCACCGCCGGGTGCTTGAACAGGGCGTCCTCCACCTCGATCGACGAGATGTTCTCGCCCCCTGAGATGATGATGTCCTTCGAGCGGTCCTTGAGCTGGATGTAGCCGTCGGGGTGGCGCACCCCGAGATCGCCCGTGCGGAACCAGCCGCCCCGGAAGGCGGCCTCGGTTGCCTTCGGGTTCTTCAGGTAGCCGCGCATCACCACGTTGCCGCGCATCATCACCTCGCCGAGCGTCCGCCCGTCTGCCGGAACCGGCTCCAGCGTCTCGGGGTCGCGCACGTCGAGCGCCTCCAGCACGGGGTAGCGCACGCCCTGGCGGGCCTTTTTGGCCGCCTGCTCCGGGCCGCTCAAGGCGTCCCAGTCCGCGTGCCACGCGTTGACCACGGCCGGCCCGTAGCTCTCGGTCAGCCCGTAGAGATGGGTCACGTCGAAGCCGGCCTCGCGCATGCCGGCCAGCACCGCCTCGGGCGGGGGCGCGGCCGCCGTGAAGAAGGCGACCCGGTGGGGCAGGGGGCGGCGCTCGGCCTCGGGGGCGTTGATCAGGAGCTGCATGACGATCGGCGCGCCGCAGAGATGCGTGACCCCGTGCTCGGCCATCAGCGCGTACATCTGCGCCGCCCGGACCTGCCGCAGGCAGACATGGGTGCCGGCCACGACCGAGAGCGTCCAGGGGAAGCACCAGCCGTTGCAGTGGAACATCGGCAGGGTCCAGAGATAGACCGGGTGCTGGCCGAGGCCGCAGGTGACCACATTGCCGAGCGCCAGCAGCGCCGCGCCGCGGTGGTGGTAGACCACGCCCTTCGGGTCGCCCGTGGTGCCCGACGTATAGTTCAGGCTGATCGCGTCCCACTCGTCCTCGGGCAGCACCCCCTCGTGCTCCGGATCGCCGCCCGCCAGGAACGCCTCGTAGTCGAGACTGCCCAGACGCTCGCCCGGCCCGTCATATTCGGGGTCGTCGTAGTCGATGACCAGCGGCGGGGCATCGAGCCGAGCGAGCGCCGGTCCGATCGTGCGGGCGAATTCCCGGTCGGTGATCAGCACCTTCGCCTCGCCGTGGCCGAGGCAGAAGGCGATGGCCGCCGCGTCGAGGCGGGTGTTGAGGGTGTTGAGCACCGCCCCCGTCATCGGCACGCCGTAGTGGCACTCGATCATCGCGGGCGTGTTGGCGAGCATCACCGCCACGGTGTCGCCGCGCCCGATCCCGCGGGCGGCGAGCGCCGCGGCGAGGCGGCGGCAGCGGGCATGGAGCTCCGCGTAGCTGCGGCGCAGGGGCCCGTGGATCACCGCCACCTGATCGGGGAAGGTGCGGGCCGCCCGCTCGAGATAGCCCAGCGGGGTCAGGGGCTGGTAATTGGCCGGAACGCGGTCGAGATCGCGGTCGTAGATGCTGTCGCGGCGCATGGCCCCTCCCTCTACGGGCTCGTCGCACGGCGTCCGGGCGGCCCTTCGCGCAGACACTATCCCGGCCGCGGCGGCGATCAATCCGCCGGGCGGCAGGGTGTCAGTGCCGCGGCCGGCTGGCCGGGTCGCTCAGATGCCGGGCGAGCTCGAAGCCGATCTCCAGCATCAGCCCCTCGATCCGGGCGGTGAGGTCGGGCCGGCGCAGGGCCTCGGAGAGGTTGCGCAGGGCGATGGCGTGCTCGGCCATGCGGTTGACGGTCCGCTCGGTCTCGTGCTGCCCGGCCGCCGCGGTCTCCGTGAGATCAATGGCGATGCCCCGGCCCTGGCCGACCCGGCCCGCCGCATCGCGCTCGGTCCGCCCGCGCATCTGCAGCCGCCGCTCGCCCGCGCGGCTGCCGCCCTCCTTCTCGTCGCCGCCGCGCGTGCGGAACTCCGCCTCCAGCGGTCCGCCGGCCTCGCCGACGGCGTGCAGGTAGCTCTCGATGCGGGTGCGATCCTCCGGATGGGTCCGGTCGAGGAAGTCGGCGAGCGGGACCCCCGTCGCCGCGGCCGCGGGGTCGAGGCCGAGCAGGATCGCCAGCGGCGCCGACAGCACGAGGCTGCCGGCCCAGTGATCGTGGATCCAGGCACCCACCACGCCGGACGCATCGAGCATCGCCTGCGGGATGGGGGAATCGTCCGCGCGGTCGGCCACCGGATCTGCCATCAATCGCCTCCGCCGCATCCGCCTTTATAAACCTGAGGTTAACAGAACGGTGGTGCCGCCCGGAGTTCCGCAAACTTAGAGCAACCAGATCAACGGGAAAAGGCCGCACCGGCGGCCTCATGCGAATCTTAACCTGAGGTTATGAAAACCGACCTGACGGCCGCCCGCCGCACGGAGTGCGTCCGCGTGGGCCGGGCCGGCCTTAACGCCCTCTTAACCATAATCCGGGATTTCTGCCGATCGGAGCATCCTTGGGTCACAGGACGGCCGCGCGTGAGCGACGCGGCTCCCCCGGGATGCCGGAGCCGCCGCCCGGGCGGCGCACGGGGGCTGCCGACATGAAAGCGATCACGTTCGTCACCCAGAAGGGCGGGAGCGGCAAGAGCACGCTCTGCATCTCCCTCGCGGTCGCCGCGCAGGAGGCCGGCCACACGGTCTGCATCCTGGAGATGGACCGGCAAGCCACCGTCTCGGACTGGCTCGACCATCGCACGGCAGCGGGACCTGAGGTGGCGCAGATCGACGCCACGCAGATCGAGGCCGTGATGGAGCGGCTCTCCGAATCCGCCTACGACTTCGTCTTCATCGACACCCCGGGCGTCGACTCGCCCGGCACGCTCTCGGCGATCCGGGCGGCGGATCTCTGCATCATCCCGTGCCGGCCGACGCCCGCGGACCTGCGCGCCTTCAAGCCGACGCTCGCCGCCGTCTACCGGCTGGAGAAGCGCTTCGCCTTCGTGCTGAACCAGACCCCACCCCGCTCCTACCGCATCCGCGACGCGGCGGACGGGCTCGCGGTGCTGGGCATCCTGCCCGACGTGAACATCGTGGCGCGCACCGACCACCAGGACGCGATCGGCCTCGGCCAGGGCGTCACCGAGTTCAACCCGAAGGGTCAGGCGGCCGACGAGGTGCGCCGGCTCTGGACCTGGATCGAGCGACGCGCCCAGGCCGGCACGCGCGGCAGGATGAAGCATGTCGAAGCCGCCTAAGCTCAGCCTCGCGGCGATCGTGGCGGCGGCGACGCCGCCAGCCAAGTCGTCTGCGGCCAAGTCGCCTGCGGCCAAGGCCTCCTCGAAGTCCGCTCCGAAGGCGGCCGCGATGACGGCCGAGGGCGGCGCCGAGATCGTGCGGCTCGACCTGCCCGTGCATGTGTCCCCGCGCCGCGCCGCCGCGACCCTGAAGGAGCGGGCGCGGCAGATGTCGGTCTACCTGGAGCCACCGGTCTACGACCAGCTCCGCGACCTGGCGCACGCCGAGCGCACCAAGATGCACGCCCTGATGCTGGAGGGGCTCGACCTGCTCTTCCGCCAGCGGGGCGCGCGATCGATCGCGCAGCTCACGGAGCGGGACGAGCGCTGAATCCGGCCGCTTTCGCCGACGCTTGGGCCGGGATCCTGAGCGCGCGTCCGAGGGGAGGGGGCCCAGCCCTCCTCTCCGGGACCGCACGACCTGTGCGCCGAGCCTCCCGCCCCCGCCGCGGAACGGGCCCGCCGCGGCGGGCCCGATAAAGCCTCGCTCCATGCGTCCTTTGCGGCCCTGTCCTCACCTGTCACGTCACCTGAGGAACACGTCCGCCGCCCATCGTCTGAACCGCGGGCGCCGGCCCCGTTCAGGCTTCCTTTACGGCGTTCGGCCAAATCTCGACCCGTCCGCTGCCGGCCCGCTTCCTGCGGCCCGCCGGACCGGGAACCGGCGTATCGGGCTCCCGCGTGGCGTATCGGGAGTGGGCCGAGTGGGTGGCATGGCGCGCAAGACGCTCTCGCGGATGGCGACACCGGACCGCCCGCGCGGCACCGGCCTCCGGGAGATATCCGTGCGGCTGGCCGCTGTCTCGGCCGTGGCGCTGCTCGCGGCCAATTGCAGCACCAACCCCCAGAAGCTCGCGGGCGGCCCCTCGCCCGGCAACGGCATCGATCCGAAATACGGGGTGCGGGCGAGCCCGCGCCTCTACAACGAGGGCGACGTGATCCCGAAGGGAGGCGGACGCCGCTTCTCCGGCAAGCCCTACGTGGTGGCGGGCAGGACCTACGTGCCGCGCGAGGACGCCCGGGGCTATGTCCGCGAGGGCATGGCCTCCTGGTACGGCGCGGCCTTCCACGGACGCCAGACCGCCAACGGCGAGGTCTTCGACCGCCACGCCGTCGTGGCCGCCCATCCGACACTGCCGCTGCCGAGCTACGCCCGCGTCACCAACCTCACCAACGGCCACTCGATGGTGGTGCGGGTCAACGACCGCGGGCCCTACCACGCCGACCGGGTCATGGACGTCTCGGAGGAGGTCGCCCAGGCGCTGGAATTCCACCGCAAGGGCACGACCCACGTGCGGGTCGAGTATATCGGCAAGGCCTCGGTTGCCGGCAGCGACGACCGCAAGCTGATGGCGACGCTGCGCACGGACGGCCGCCCCGCCGGTCTGCGCGGCGGTCCGGTCATGCTCGCCGATCTCGGTCCCTCGGAGGAGCCGGAGGCTCTGGCACGCGACCTCGCCAAACCCGCCCGCGCGCCGCTCGCCTTCAAGCCCGCGCCCGAGCGGGAGGCGGAGGAGCCCGCCCGCCCCGCCGCCCGGCCGGCGCCGGTCCTGGTCGCGCGCGCCTCGGTTGGGGTGCCGCCCGCGCTCCAGCCGACCGCGCCGCGCGGCGGCGCCTTCAAGCCCGTCGCGGTGGCTGGGCTCAACCCCGCGCTGGAGGTCCGGTCCGCGAAGGAGGCGGCCAAGGATCACACGCGGGGACAGACGAAGGGGCAGCCCACCGCGAAGTTCGCGGCCGCGGAACCCGCCCTGCGGGGCGCCGCGATGGTCGCCGGCCCGGCCAAGCCGGGCTCGAAGCCGGGCTCGAACGTGCCTGCCGCGGCGTCCGCCGCGAAGCCCGCCCCGACCCGCCTCGTTGCCACGCCTTCATCCACCAAGCCCCAGGCCGGGCCGCCCCATGGGGCCAAGCCTGCGCCGGTCGTCGCCCAGGCGAAGTCGTCCGCCGCCGGCGCCAAGCCCACCGCCGTCGCCGCCAAGCCACCGGCCGCCCCCGCCAAGGCGCAGGTCGCCGGCAAGCCCCACCGCGGCGATCGGGTGGCGGCGATCTACTGACGCAGCTTCCGAAGGATCCACGTCGGATGCCGTGGATCACCGCTTCCCGCCCGGTCCCGGGCCTGCCCGGGACCGGCGCCGGGGAATCGAAGTCGGGCAGGCCCGGGATCGGGCGGGAAGCGGCGGGAGCCCTCCAGAATCCCTCCCTCCCACCACCGATCCCGCCCCCGTGCGATTTCCCATTCGATCGGCGCGGAAACCGCGATATGGTCACGCTTGTTATCGGAAGGGGCGTGATCCATGCCCGGGGCGGCCGTGCCCCGGCCGGCGCGCGGGAGACGGTGATGCGCACTTCCCTCTGGACGATCCTGGCGGCGGCCTGCGCGCTGGCGCTGGCCCCCGCGGCGCGGGCCCAAACCTTCCAGACCGCGGCCCAGCACGCGATCCTGGTCGATGTGGATTCCGGCTCGACCTTGTTCGAGAAGGCCGCGGACGAGCCCTTCGCGCCGGCCAGCATGGCCAAGCTCCTGACCGCCGACATCGTGTTCGAGGCCCTGAAGAGCGGGCGCTACACGATGGACACCGAGTTCACCGTGACCGAGGACGCGTGGCGCCGGGGTGGGGCAGGGGGCGGCGGCTCCTCGATGTTCGCGCAGGTGCACAGCCGCATCAAGCTCTCCGACCTGCTGCGCGGGCTGATCGTGCAGTCGGGCAACGACGCCGCCATCACCATCGCGGAGAACATGGCGGGCTCCGAGCCCGCCTTCGCCAACATGATGAACCAGCGGGCGCGGGAGATCGGGCTCACCCGCTCGAACTTCCGCAACGCCACCGGCTACTCGGCGCCCGACCAGCGGGTCACCGCGCGCGACATGGCCAAACTCGCGCTGCACCTCATCGAGACCTATCCCGAATACTACAAGATCTACGCCGAGCGCGAGTTCACCTGGAACAAGATCAAGCAGCAGAACCGCAACCCGCTCCTCACCCTCGACATCGGCGCCGACGGGCTGAAGACCGGCTACCTCGAGGAATCGGGCTACGCGCTCACCGCATCGGCCGTGCAGAACGGCCAGCGCCTGATCTTGGTGGTGTCGGGCCTGAAGACCGCCCGCGACCGCGCCGCCGAGAGCCGCAAGCTGATGGAGTGGGGGTTCCGCGCCTTCGAGCCGCGCCAGGTCTTCGCGCCGGGCGAGACGGTGGCCGAGGCGTCGGTCTACGGCGGCGAGCGCGGCGCGGTGCCGCTGGTCGCCAAGAAGCCGGTGCGCGTGCTGATGCCGCGGGGCTCGGCCGACCGGGTCACGGCCAAGGTGGTCTACCAGGGCCCGCTCACCGCGCCCGTCGAGGCGGGCCGGGAGGTCGGGCGGCTCCGGGTGATGCGCGGCGACGTGGTCGCCCTCGACCAGCCCGTCTACGCGGGCGAGGCTGTCGGCACCGGCACGCTGTCGCAGCGGGCGATGGACGGCGCGCTGGAATTCGGCAGCGACCTGATGCGACGCGCCTTCGACAAGGCCGCCGGCAAGGGCGAGACGAAGGGCGAGGCGACGGTCGAGAAGGCGGCCAACCCGTCGTGATGCTTTTGGGACCAACGCGACCGCGTTTTTTCTCCCCCCGCAGAGGGGGGAGGGGTCGGGTCGCGCGCCCATGACACCGGGCGCGTTCATCACCTTCGAGGGCGGGGAGGGGGCCGGCAAGTCGACCCAGGTCGAGCGCCTCGCCCGGCGCCTGCGCGCAACCCGCACCGTGGTCGTCACCCGCGAGCCCGGAGGCACGCCGCGCGCCGAGGAGATCCGCGCCGCCCTGCTCGGGGGGCAGGCGCGGGCGCACGGCCCCTTCGCCGAGGCGTTGCTGTTCTCCGCCGCCCGCCTCGACCATCTCGACCGGCTGATCCGCCCGGCGCTCGCCCGCGGCGAGGTGGTGCTGTGCGACCGCTTCATGGATTCCACCCGCGCCTACCAGGGGGCCGCCGGGGGCCTGCCGCCCGGGACCGTCGCCGCTCTGGAGCGCGTCGTCGTCGGCCGCACCCGGCCCGACCTCACCCTGATCCTCGATCTCGACCCGGAGCAGGGCCTCGCCCGGGCGCGTGCCCGGGCGGGCGCCGCCGACCGCTTCGAGGCCGAGACCCTGGAGTTCCACCGCCGCCTGCGCGACGCCTTCCGGGCGATCGCAGCGGCCGAGCCGGAGCGCTGCGCCGTGATCGATGCCGGCCAGGAGCCCGACGCGGTCGAGGCAGCGATCCGCGCCGCGGTCGCGGCACGCCTTCCGGGCCTGGGCGGGGAGGGCGCGAATGCCGCCTGAGCGCGCGCCCGACGATGCCGAGGCGGGCGACCTCGCCGACCTCCCCCGCCCGCGCGAGCACACCCGCCTCGTCGGCCACGCGGCGGCCGAGGCCGCCTTCGCGCAGGCCCACGCCGCCGGCCGCCTGCACCACGCCTGGCTGATCGCCGGGCCGCCCGGCATCGGCAAGGCGACGCTGGCCTACCGGGTGGCCCGGCGCCTCCTCGCCGATCCGGCGGGCTTCAGCGACGTGCCGCCCGAGCACCCGACCGCCCGCAAGGTCGCGGCGCTCTCGCACCCGAACCTCGTGGCGCTCCGCCGCCACCGGGCGCCCGGCGCCAAGACCCTGCCGACCCGGATCCCGGTCGACGCGGTGCGGCGCGCCCTCGATCTCTTCGGCTCGACCGCCGGCACCGAGGGCTGGCGCATCTGCCTCGTGGACAGCGCCGAGGACCTCAACGCCAACAGCGCCAACGCCCTCCTGAAGATGCTGGAGGAGCCGCCGCCCCGCGCCCTCTTCCTGATCGTCGCCCACGCGCCGGGCCGCCTCCTGCCGACCATCCGGTCGCGCTGCCGCATGCTGAGCCTGCGCCCCCTGGCCGAGGCCGAGGTGGCGGAGGTGGTCGCGGGCTTTTCCCCGCCCTTCCCCGCGCCGGATGCGGAGACGCTCGCCCGCGCCGCCGCGCTCTCCGAGGGGTCGGTCGCCCGCGCGGTGGCGATGCTGGACCCTGGCCGGGCCGGGATCGTCGCCGAGACGGAGACGCTGCTCGCCCGCCTCGACCACCCGGACTGGCGCCGCATCCTGGCGCTCGCGGAGAAGCTCGCGGGTCGGGACGCCGAACCCCTGTTCGAGGCGGCCTGCGAGACCGTCTCGCGCTTCGTCTCCGCGGAGCTCGATGCCCGCCGCCACGAGCCCCCCGCCCGCCTTGCGGCCCTGGTCGAGGTGTGTGACAAGTTCGCCCGCGCCGCCCGGGAGGCCGCGATCTACAATCTCGATCGCCGCCCCGTCGTCCTCGCGCTGTTCACCGATCTCGCGGGCGCCATCTCCGCGGGTACGGCCCGCGCCTGAGAGCTTCTCACAAAACTCCCGAGCGCCGGGATATGGATTCAAGGCGGGACGGTGCCGCGGGAGTTGTGTGAGAAGCTCCGACCGGGCACGGCGCGGCAGCGGGAACGGACCTGACGTGACGGACAGCAAGACCTTCAGCATCTCGACAGCGATCTCCTACCCGAACGGCGCGCCGCATATCGGCCACGCCTACGAGGTGATCGCCACCGACGCGATCGCGCGCTTCAAGCGCCTCGACGGCTACGACGTGCTGTTCTCCACGGGCACCGACGAGCACGGGCTGAAGATCCAGCAGGCCGCGACGAAAGCGGGCATCGCGCCCCGCCAGTACGTCGAGGGCACCGCCGCCCCGTTCCGCGCGATGGCCGACCGGCTCGAATGCGCCTACGACCGCTTCATCCGCACCACGGAGGCCGAGCACTACGCGGCCGCCCAGGAGCTGTGGCGCCGCATGGAGGCCAACGGCGACATCTACCTCGCCAAGTATGCCGGCTGGTACTCGGTGCGCGACGAGGCCTATTACGACGAGGCCGAGACGGTGCTGCAGGCCGACGGCAGCCGCCGCTCGGCCAAGACCGACACGCCCGTCGAGTGGATGGAGGAGGAGAATTTTCTCTTTCGCCTCTCCGCCTATCAGGACCGCTTGCTGACGCTCTACGCCGAGCAGCCCGATTTCCTGGGCCCCGACACCCGCCTGAACGAGGTGGCGAGCTTCGTCCGGGGCGGCCTCAACGACCTCTCGATCAGCCGCACCACCTTCGACTGGGGCGTGCCGGTGCCGGGCCATCCGGGCCACGTCATGTATGTCTGGGTCGACGCCCTGACGAACTACCTCACGGTGACGGGCTTCCCGAACGAGGCCGATCCGCGGGCGAAGTACTGGCCGATGGACCTGCACATCATCGGCAAGGACATCGTGCGCTTCCACGCGGTCTATTGGCCGGCCTTCCTGATGTCGGCCGGGCTGCCGCTCCCGAAGCGCGTCTTCGGCCACGGCTTCCTGCTCTCCAAGGGCGAGAAGATGTCGAAGTCGCTCGGCAACGTGGTCGATCCGCTCGACCTCGCCGAGACCTACGGGGTCGACCCGGTGCGCTACTTCGTGCTGCGCGAGGTGCCCTTCGGCGGCGACGGCAACTACAGCCACGACGGCATCATCAACCGCATCAACGCGGATCTGGCCAACGATCTCGGCAACCTCGCGCAGCGCTCGCTCTCGATGGTGGCCAAGAACTGCGAAGCGCAGGTGCCGGAGCCCGGCGCCCTCACGGTGGCCGACCGCGCGCTGCTCGACGCCGCAGGCGCCCTGCCGGAGAAGGCGCGCGCCTCCATGGACGTGCCGGCGCCCCACGCGGCGCTCGCCGAGATCTGGGCCGTGGTGGCCGACGCCAACCGCTACTTCGCGGGCGAGGAACCCTGGAAACTGCGCAAGAGCGACCCGGCCCGGATGAGTACGGTGCTGTACGTGACGCTGGAGACGCTGCGGCGCGTCGGCCTCTTGGTCCAGCCCTTCGTGCCTGGCGCGGCGGGCAAGCTCCTCGACCTGCTCGCGGTGCCGGCCGACCGCCGGATGCTGGCGGATGCGGGGGAGGGCGGCCGGCTCGTGCCCGGCACGGCGCTCCGCGCGCCCGCGCCGATCTTCCCACGCTTCGAGAAGCCGGAAGCGCCGACCGCCTGAGCGCAGAGGTCATGGTTTCGAAAGGTCGAGACCTTTCGCGGGTGCAGGGTGGAACCCTGCTGTTGACCTCTGTCCCCGGCAGAGCCGGGGGCAGAGGTCAAATCCGGGGCTGCGCGCCCCGGACCCCGCCCAAGGGCCTCGGGCCCTTGGGGATCCCGGGACAGGCCCCCCTCTTTCACGATAGCGACCCATGCTGATCGACAGTCACTGCCATCTCGACTTTCCCGAATTCGCCGCGGATCTACCGGGCGTGATCGCCCGCGCCGAGGCGGCGGGTGTCGGGCGCATGCTCACCATCTCGACCCGCGTCGCCAAGGCCGACACCTACCGGCAGATCGCCGAGGCGCACGCCCAGGTCTGGTTCACGGTCGGCACCCACCCGCACGGCGCGGCCGAGGAGCCCGACGTTGCGCCCGAGACCATCGCGGGCCTTGCCGCGCATCCGCGCTGCGTCGGCATCGGCGAGGCGGGCCTCGACTACCACTACGCCGACGCCGCTCCGGAAGCCGTGCAGGAGCGGGTGCTGCGCGCCCATATCGAGGCCGCCCGTCTCGCGGACCTGCCCCTCGTCATCCACGCCCGCGACGCCGACGACCACATGGAACGGGTGCTCGCCGACGAGATGACGAGAAGCCCCTTCCGGGCGGTGCTGCACTGCTTCTCCTCGGGCGCGCGGCTGGCCGAGGCCGGGGTGGAACTCGGCCTCTCCGTGTCGTTCTCCGGCATCGTCACCTTCCGGCGCTCGCACGACTTGCGCGACATCGCCCGCCGCGTTCCCCTCGATCGCATCCTCGTCGAGACCGACGCGCCCTTCCTCGCGCCCGAGCCCCATCGCGGCCGCACCAACGAGCCGGCCTACACCGCCGACACCGCCCGCTCGCTCGCCGCGACCCTGGGCCTGGAGCCGGAGGATTTCGCCCGGCGCACCACGGAAAACTTCTTCCACCTGTTCGCGAAGGCGCGCCGGACGGAAGCCGGGGCGTGACAGGCGCCGCTCCCCTCGGATACCACCTCCGAGGGAGGTCCGAATGGCGTCGCTGACCCTGCGTATCCTCGGCTGCGGCTCGTCCGGCGGCGTGCCGCGCGTCGGCTACGGCTGGGGCGCCTGCGATCCGGCCGATCCGCGCAACCGCCGCCGCCGCTGCTCGATCCTTGTCGAGCGCCGGGAGGCGGGGGGCACCACCCGGGTGCTGGTCGACACCTCGCCGGACCTGCGCGAGCAGCTCCTCGACGCCGAGGTCCAGCGCCTCGACGCGGTGCTGTTCACCCACGCCCACGCCGACCACACCCACGGCATCGACGACCTGCGCCCGCTGGTGATCCAGATGCGGGCGCGCATCCCGGTCTACGCCGACGCGATCACCCGCGCGCTGCTCACCGCCCGCTTCGGCTACTGCTTCGAGACCCCGCCCGGCAGCGCCTACCCGCCGATCCTCGACCTGCGCCCCCTCGACGAGGGCTCGGAAACGGCGGTCGCGGGGGAGGGGGGGCGGCTCACCGCCGAGGCATTGCCGGTGGAGCACGGCAACGAGGCGGCACTTGGCTTCCGCTTCGGCCCCGCCGCCTACATGCCCGACGTCAGCCTGATCCCCGAGGCCGCCGAGGCGCGCCTGCACGGCCTCGACCTGCTGATCATCGACGCCCTGCGCGAGACCCCGCACCCGACGCACTACTCGGTCTCCGACGCCCTCGCGCTGATCGAACGGGTGCGCCCCCGCCGGGCGGTCCTGACGAACCTGCACACGGATCTCGACTATGTGTCGCTGGCGCGCCGCCTGCCCTCCGGCGTGATACCGGCCCAGGATGGCCTGAGGCTCGACGTGGATCTCTGATCGGGCGCATCCGATTCGCGAATCCGAATCCACGCCGGCGTCCCCCTGTCACGAGGCCGTCGCAGATTTTCGGTCCCATCGCGCATTTCGGTGTTGACGACGCGTGAGGCGAGCCGTATACCCCTGTTCATCGGCGCCGGCCGCGAGAGCGAACCGGGCGTTGACGCTTCTTCCGACAGTTTGGCAGGACGATCTGGCGAGAGCCGGGTGGTCCGCTGTTGTGTCGGCTGAAGGGTGTGGATCCCGGTGATCTGGCCGCTCCGGCGGCTCTGAGAGGCGGGGTTGACACG
>NZ_BPQM01000022.1 GCF_022179245.1 Methylobacterium gregans | reverse complement strand
GCCGAGGCGCTGCTGCGCCAGGACCTTCCCCCCGCCGAGGCCGAGGCCAAGGCGATGGCCCGCTGGCTCGACCCGGCGACCCGCCCGCCCGCGCCGCAGCGCCCCGCCTTCGCGGGCGAGCGCGACCCGGTCATCGGCCTGTTCCCGGCGAGCGAGGGCGCCCGGTGAGCGAGACCGTCGCCATCATCGATTACGGCTCGGGCAACCTGCACTCGGCCGCCAAGGCCTTCGAGCGCGCCGCCCGCGAGGCCGGACTCGACAGCCGCATCGTGGTCACGGGCGAGCCGGACGTGGTCGCGGCCGCCGACCGGGTGGTGCTGCCCGGCGTCGGCGCCTACGCCGATTGCCGCCGCGGCCTCGACGCCGTGCCGGGCATGGTCGCGGCGATGGAGGAGGCTGCCCACGCGCGCGGCCGGCCCTTTCTCGGCATCTGCGTGGGCATGCAGCTCCTGGCGACCCGTGGGCTGGAATACGAGACCACGCCCGGTCTCGGCTGGATCCCGGGCGATGTCGGGCCGATCCGCCCGGCCGATCCAACCCTCAAGATCCCGCATATGGGCTGGAACACGTTGAGCCCGGGTAACCATCCGTTGCTCGCGGGTATCCCGACGGGGAACGACGGGTTGCACGCCTATTTCGTGCACAGCTACGCCCTGAAGGCCGACCGGCCGGAGGACGTGGTGGCCGAGGTCGATTACGGCGGCCCCGTCACCGCGATGGTCGCCCGGGACAACGTCGCCGGAACGCAGTTCCACCCCGAGAAGAGCCAGCGCCTGGGCCTCGCGCTCCTCGCCAACTTCCTCAAGTGGCGTCCCTGAGGGCCGGCTGAACCTTCTGGGACGAAAGGGTATTTTCGCGTGATCCTGTATCCGGCCATCGATCTGAAGGAAGGACGCTGCGTCCGCCTCGTGCAGGGCGACATGGCGCGCGCCAAGATCTTCAACGACGATCCCGCGGCGCAGGCCGCGGATTTCGAGACGCAGGGCTTCTCCTGGCTGCACGTGGTCGATCTCGACGGTGCCTTCGCGGGTGAGCCGCGCAACGCCGCCGCCGTGGACGCGATCCTCGCCCGGGTCTCGCTCCCGGTGCAGCTCGGCGGCGGCATCCGCGACATGAAGACCCTGGATGCGTGGATGTCCAAGGGGATCGCCCGGGTCATCATCGGCACCGCCGCCGTGCGCGACCCGGCCTTCGTGCGCGAGGCCGCCCGCCTGCATCCCGGCAAGGTCGCGGTCGGCATCGACGCGAAGGACGGCCGCGTCGCCGTCGAGGGCTGGGCCCAGACCTCCAGCATGACCGCCGAGGAGCTGGGACAGCGCTTCGAGGACGCGGGCGTCGCGGCGATCATCTACACCGACATCGCCCGGGACGGCATCCTGAAGGGCCTCAACGTCGAGATGACGCTGGCGCTGGCTCAGGCGGTGCGCATCCCGGTCATCGCCTCGGGCGGCCTCGCCTCGATCGAGGACGTGCACCGCCTGCTCCAGCCCGACTGCGCGCTGATCGCGGGCGCGATCACGGGCCGCGCCCTCTACGACGGCCGCATCGACCCCCGCGCGGCGCTGAAGGCGATCGCCGAGGCGAAGCGGACGGGGCTGTGATAGGCTGACGCCTCGACAGGAGCGCGCCTGGAGCCTGCGATGAGCGCCGTGAAGGCGACGGCCCGGCCGTCCGAGGCCGGGACCGCCTACGAGGACGATTTCTACACCTGGACGCAGGAGCAGGGCGCACGGCTGCGCGCCGGCGACTTCGCGGGTCTCGATCTCGACAACCTCGCCGAGGAGATCGAGAGCTTGGGGCGGACCGAATTCAACAGCTTGGTGAGCGCTTGGCGCGTGATCCTGCTGCACATGCTGAAGTGGGAGCATCAGCCCGAGCTACGAACCCGCAGTTGGGCCATCTCGATCCATGCCCATCGGAACAACGCGGCGGACGTGCTGAAGGACAATCCCGGTCTTAAGAGCCGTTTGGCAGAAGGCCTGGAGCGCGCCTACCGCGGCGCGAGGCTTGAGGCCGCCAACGAGACCGGCCTGCCGCTCAAGACCTTTCCCACGGCCTGCCCCTACACCCGGGAGGAGATGCTCGCGCGCCCCTTCCCCGCCGACCCCGACGACACGACCGACTGAAGGCCCGTCTTGCTCAAGACCCGAATCATCCCCTGCCTCGACGTCAAGGACGGCCGCGTCGTCAAGGGCGTGCAGTTCCTCGAGCTCCGCGACGCGGGCGACCCCGTCGAGGCCGCCAAGGCCTACGACGCGGCCGGCGCCGACGAGCTCTGCTTCCTCGACATCACCGCGAGCCACGAGGCCCGCGGCACGCTGCTCGATGTGGTGAGTCGCACCGCCGAGGCCTGCTTCATGCCGCTGACCGTCGGCGGCGGCGTGCGGGCCGTGGAGGACGTGCGGGCGCTGCTGCTCGCGGGCGCCGACAAGGTCGCGATCAACACGGCCGCCGTGAAGGACCCGGACCTCGTGGCCCGCGCGGCCGAGAAGTTCGGGGCCCAGTGCATCGTGGTGGCGATCGACGCCAAGCGCGTCTCCGGCCCCGACGAGCCGGCGCGCTGGGAGATCTTCACGCACGGGGGGCGCAACCCGACCGGGCTCGACGCGATCGCCTTCGCCCGCACGGTGGCCGCCAAGGGGGCGGGCGAGCTGCTCGTCACCTCGATGGACCGGGACGGCACCCGCTCGGGCTACGACCTCGCGCTGACCCGCGCCATCGCGGACGCGGTCGCGGTGCCGGTGATCGCCTCGGGCGGCGTCGGCGGCCTCGACGATCTCGTGGCGGGTGTGGCCGAGGGGGGCGCCAGCGCGGTACTGGCCGCCTCGATCTTCCACTTTGGGCAACACAGTGTCGCCGAGGCCAAGGCCCACATGGCGGCGGCCGGCCTCGCGATGCGCCTCGACGCGTGAACCCGCCCGGCGTGGCCTCGAGGATAGTCGGATGGGGAGCGCCGGACTTCTGTCAGCCGGGCGGCTTGCTCGCGGGCGGCCCTTGACGCAATTTCCCGCCGGATGCGGCGCCGTGGCGGGCCCCAGGATGCACGGTGTTGCATGAGCGATTACACCCTGAACGATCTCGCGCGGCTGGTGGCGAGCCGCGCCGGCACTGCGCCCGAGGCCTCCTACACGGCCAAGCTCCTGGCGGGCGGCCCGGCCAAGGCCGCCAAGAAGCTCGGCGAGGAAGCGGTCGAGGCCGCCATCGCCGCGGTCCAGGGGGACAAGGCGGGGCTGACGGCGGAAGCCGCGGACGTGCTCTACCACCTCGTCGTGGTGCTGCAGGCGGGCGGCGTCAGCCTCGACGCCGTGATGGCGGAGTTGGAGCGCCGCACGGCCCAGAGCGGGCTCGCCGAGAAGGCCGCGAGGCGCCACACATGAGCTTCGCGCCGGCTCCGATCGGCGAGACCGGCCAGGATCCGGTGACGGGCGCCGGGTCGGACCGGCTCTCGCCCTATCGCCGCTTCAGCCGGGACGAGTGGGCGAGCCTGCGCGCCGACACCCCGCTCACCCTGTCGGCCGACGACCTGACCCGGCTGCAATCGATCAACGACCCCATCTCGATCGAGGAGGTGGTGGCGATCTACCTGCCGCTCTCGCGGCTGCTCTCGCTCTACGTCGCGGCGACCCAGGGGCTGTTCAAGGCGACGCAGCGCTTCCTCATCGCCGAGCGCGAGCGCAAGGCCCCCTACATCATCGGGCTCGCGGGCTCGGTCGCGGTCGGCAAGTCGACCACCGCCCGCATCCTGGCGGCGCTGCTCGCCCGCTGGCCGAACACCCCGAAGGTCGATCTCGTCACCACCGACGGCTTCCTGTTGCCGAACGCGGAGCTCGCGGCCGCCGGCCTGATGGAGCGCAAGGGCTTCCCCGAGAGCTACGACACGGCAGCCCTCCTGCGCTTCCTCCACGACGTGAAGGCCGGCCACGGCCGCGTGACGGCGCCGCTCTACTCCCACCTCGTCTACGACCGGGTGCCGGGCGAGGAACGGGTGGTGGAGAGCCCCGACATCTTGATCGTCGAGGGGCTGAACGTGCTCCAGCCCGCCCGGCTGCCGCGGGACGGAACGGCGATCCCCTTCGTGTCGGACTTCTTCGACTTCTCGATCTATCTCGACGGGCACGAGGACGACCTGCACCGCTGGTACGTCACCCGCTTCATGAAGCTGCGTCAGACGGCCTTCCGCGACCCGCGCTCCTACTTCCGCAAATATGCCGAGGTGCCGGAGGCGGAGGCGCTCGCCATCGCCGACCGGCTCTGGACCACGATCAACCTGCCGAACCTCGTCGAGAACATCCTGCCGACGCGCCAGCGCGCCAGCCTGATCCTGTCGAAGGGCGCGAGCCACCGCATCGAGAGCGTGGCGCTCCGGCGGCTCTGAGCCGGGCTCAGGCGAACGGGAACTCGGCCTCGGCGATATAGGGACCGCCGCCCGTCGATTCGCGGGCCGAGAACACCGTCACAGTGCGGGCCTCGAAGCTCAGCGGCTCGAACAGGCCGCTCTGGGCGACGTACATCGCCACCGCCTCTGGGCTCGCCTCGCGCTTGAGGCGCGCCAGCGTGACGTGGGGCGTGAACCGGCGCGTCTCCGGCGCGACGCCCGCCCGGCGCACCAGCCGCTCCTGCTCGGCCTGCAGGTCCATCAGGCCCGGGTCCTGCGCGACCGCGGCGAAGAGCGCCCGCGGCCGGTCGCCCCCGAAGGCGCCAAGCCCCTCCAGCTGGACGGTGACCGGATCCCGCGCCCGCATCCCGGCGAGCGCCTCCAGCACGTCCTCGGCCACGTCCGCGTCGATATCGCCGAGGAAGCGGAGCGTCACATGGTAGTCGGTGCCCTCGACCCAGCGGGCGCCGGGCAGCCCGCCACGGAAGCGGGAGAGGCGCGCGCCGATCTCCGCCGGGACGGCGAGGCCGGTGAACAGGCGCGGCATGGTCCAGCTCCCCTCAGCGCTCGGGCTTGCCCAGCCGGGCGAGGAAGCTCTCGACCGCGGGCAGGATGCCCGCGACGACCGCCTCGACCCCCTTGGTGTTCGGGTGCAAGCCGTCGTCGAGATTGAGGCCGCGCTCGCCTGCAACGCCCGCCAGGAAGAAGGGGTAGAACACCAACTCGTGCTGTTTCGCGAGGTCGGGATAGAGCGCGTCGAAGCGGGCGACGTAGTCCGGCCCGAGATTGGCCGAGGCCCGCATCCCGGCGAGCAGGACCGGGATGCCGCGGCCTTTGAGCCGGGTGATGATCGTGTCGAGCGCCTTCCGGGTCACCGCGGGATCGGTGCCCCGCAGCATGTCGTTGGCGCCGAGTTCGAGGATGACGCCGTCGGTCCCGTCCGGCACCGACCAGTCGACCCGGTCGAGCCCGCCCGTGGAGGTGTCGCCCGAGACGCCAGCGTTGGCGACCGTGACGGCGTGTCCCTTCTTCCTCAACTCCCGCTCCAGCACCGCCGGAAAGGCGGCATCCGCCGGCAGGCGGTAGCCGGCCGTGAGGCTGTCGCCGAGCGCCACGAGCTTGAGCGGGCGGGCGGCTTGCGCCCCCGCCGGGAGCACGGCCGGCATCAGCAGCACCAGCGCGGCGAGGAGGAGCAGGCCGAGACGGGGCCAAATCCCGGGGGGCGAGCCATCATGGCGCACCCATCCCCCGGACACTTGGCGTCCGGACTCTTGGCGTCCGCCCCGGGATGAGCCCATATCGCCCCGGCAATCGCCGGGTGTCGTCGCGCACCGATTTCGCCGCCGCCACACCCGAGCCTCATCCGCCATGCTTCCCGTCATCGCGCACAGATCGGCCTCCCGGTGAGCACAGACAAGACCCGAGACACGAACGGGACCCCGTCGGCTGGCCAAGGAGAAGGCCCCGCCGTCAGCCTGCGCGACATCGATCTCAGCCTCGGGCGGGGCGCCGCCCGCGTGCACGTGCTGCGCGGCCTCTCACTCGACGTCGCCCGCGGCGAGGCGGTCGGCCTCGTCGGTCCCTCGGGGTCGGGCAAGTCGACGCTGCTCATGGTGATGGCCGGGCTGGAGCGGCCGGATTCCGGGACGATCCGGATCGAGGACGCGGATCTGGGCCGCCTCGACGAGGACGCGCTCGCCCGCTTCCGCGGCCGGCGCATCGGCATCGTGTTCCAGGCCTTCCACCTCGTGCCGACGATGACCGCGCTGGAGAACGTGGCGCTGCCCCTCGAACTCGCCGACAGGCCCGAGGCGCATGCCCGCGCCAGGGCGGAGCTGGAGGCGGTCGGGCTTGGGCACCGCATGCACCATTACCCGGCCCAGCTCTCGGGCGGTGAGCAGCAGCGCGTCGCCATCGCCCGCGCGATCGCGCCGGATCCGGCGATCCTGGTCGCCGACGAGCCGACCGGCAACCTCGACGAGGCGACGGGCCGGCAGATCGTGGACCTTCTGTTCGGGCTGAAGCGCGACCGCGGCGTCACACTCGTCCTCGTCACGCACGATCCCGGCCTCGCCCGGCTCTGCGACCGCACCATCCGGATGCGCTCCGGCCAGATCGAGGCGGAGGCAGGGGCGGCCCAGACGACTGCCCCGACAACCGCTTCGGCGAGCGCCTGATGCACGGCACCTTCACCCCGCCCGCGCGGGCGCGCCGCCTGCCCCTGACGCTGCGCCTCGCGCTCCGGGAGTTCCGCGGCGGCCTCTCGGGCTTCGGCGTCTTCCTGGCCTGCATCGCGCTCGGCGTTATGGCGATCGCGGGCGTCGCCTCGATCTCGCGCTCGCTCTCGGACGGGCTCGGCCGCGAAGGACGGCGCATCCTCGGCGGCGATCTCAGCTACAGCCTGATCAACCGCGAGGCGACGCCGGAGGAGCGCGCCGTGCTGGCCCGCGAGGGCCGGATCGGCACGGTCGCGACGCTGCGCGCCATGGCGGTGGCGGGCGAGGGCGCGGCCCTGGTCGAGCTGAAGGCGATCGACGACGCCTACCCGCTGGCGGGTGTCCTCGTCACGGAGCCGCACGCGGATCTCGCCCAGCTGCTCGGCCCCCGGGACGGCGTGCCCGGCGCCGTCGCCGACCCGGCCCTGCTGACCCGGCTCGACCTGAAGGTCGGCGACCGGGTCACGCTCGCAGGCCACCCTTTCGCGATCCGCGCCACCGTCGCGAGCGAGCCCGACAAGATCGCGGGCGGCCTCGGCTTCGGCCCGCGCCTGATCATCACCCAGGAGGCACTGCGCGCCACGGGCCTCGTCCAGCCAGGCAGCCTCAACCGCTGGAGCTACCGGATCGCGGTTCCGGGGGCCTCGGATGCCGCGCTCGACGCGGCCGCCGCCCGCATTGCCAAGGCCGCGCCGGAGGCCGGCTGGGAGATGCGCACGCGCTCCAACGCCGACCCGCGCTTCGCCAAGAGCATCGAGCGCTTCACCCAGTTCCTCACGCTCGTCGGCCTCACGGCGCTCATCGTCGGGGGCGTCGGCGTCGCGAACGCCGTCCACGCCTTCGTGGAGCGCAAGCGCGGCTCGATCGCGACGCTGAAGAGCGTCGGCGCCCCGGGCTCGCAGGTGGTCGGGCTCTACCTCGTGCAGGTGATGCTGATCGCGGGCCTCGGGACGCTCGCGGGGCTGGTCCTCGGCGCGGGCCTGCCCTTCGCGATCGACGCGCTGTTCCACGACGCGCTGCCGCTGCCGCTCAACCCGACTCTGGCACCGGGCGAGCTCCTGCTCGCCGCCGCCTACGGCCTGCTCACCGCCTTCGCCTTCGCGATCACGCCGCTCGGCCGCGCCCACGACGTGCCGGTCTCGGGGTTGTTCCGCGACACGGTCGATCCGTCCGCCCGGACGCCGCGGCCGCGCTACCGGCTGATGCTCGCCGCCGCGCTGCTCGCCTTGGTGGTGCTCGCCGTCGCCACGGCCTTCGACAAGCGGGTCGCGCTGATCTTCATCGCGGCGGCCGGGCTCGCCTTCGGGCTGCTGCGCCTCGTCGCGACGGGGCTGATGGCGCTCGCCCGCCGCCTGCCGCACCCGCGGCGCGCCGCCCCCCGCATGGCGCTCGCGAACCTCTACCGGCCGGGCGCGCTCACGCCGACCATCGTGCTCTCGCTCGGCCTCGGCGTGACGCTCCTCGTGACCTTGAGCGTGATCGACGCCAACGTGCGCCGGACCATCAGCGCCAGCCTGCCCGCCAAGGCGCCGAACCTGTTCTTCCTCGACATCCCGTCGGCCGATGCCGACCGCTTCCACGATTTCCTGGCCAAGGCCGCGCCTACGGGCAAGATCGAGCGCGTGCCGATGATGCGCGGGCGCATCGTCGCCCTCGACGGCGTGCCGGCGGGCAAGATCCGGCCGCCGGAGGACGCCGCCTGGGTGCTCGACGGCGACCGCGGCATCACCTACGCGGACGACCTGCCGGACGGCTCGGTGCTGACCGCGGGCACGTGGTGGACCCCGGAGGAGGGCCGCACGCCGCTCGTCTCGTTCGAGTCGGAGCTCGCGCGCCAGCTCGGGTTGAAGATCGGCAGCGAGGTCACGGTCAACGTGCTCGGCCGCACCGTCAGCGCGCGCATCGCGAACCTGCGCAAGGTCGAGTGGCGCAACCTCGGCATCAACTTCGTGATGGTGTTCTCGCCCGGCACGTTCCGGGGGGCGCCGCACGCCGACCTCGCCACGCTGAGCTTGGCCCACGGCACTGACGGGGCGGCCGAGAACCGCATCCTGCGCGACGTCGCCCACACCTTCCCGTCGGTCACCAGCGTGCGGGTGAAGGACGCCCTCGACGCGGTCGGCGACCTCGTGGGCAAGCTGGTGCTGGCCATCCGCGGGGCGAGCGCGGTCGCGGTGCTGGCGAGCCTGTTCGTCCTGGCGGGCGCCGTCGCGGCTGGCCACCGCGCCCGGCTCTACGACGCCGTGGTGCTGAAGGTGCTGGGCGCCGGCCGCGGGCGCCTGCTCGCCGCCTACGGTCTGGAATACGGGGCGCTGGGGCTGGCCACCGCACTCTTCGGGATGATCGCCGGCGCGCTCGCCGGCTGGGTCATCGTCACGAAGGTGATGCGGCTCGATTTCGTGCTCGACCTCTCGGGCGCCCTCGTGGCCGCGGGCCTCGCGGTCGTCCTGGCGGTCGGCCTCGGCCTCGCGGGAACGTGGCGCATCCTGGGGCAGAAGCCCGCCCCCTACCTGCGCGGGCTGTGAGCGAGAGCACCGGCGGGTCCCGCCCGGCCCGTGCCGCGGTTCGGGACGGGCTGACACGGGCCCGTCCGGCACGATACGAAGATGCCGAAGCGGGCCAGGCTCCTGAAACCATCCATTCGGAAGCTGCACGAAGCTGCAGAACCATTCCGGACGTCAGCTAAACGAAATTTAATCCCGCGTTTTACCAACAAATTTACGGCATTCCGCCTCTGAAAACAGGCCGCGCAAGCTCGGCGGCCCTCTTGTGTGGAGCCCCGCGACGCAACATATTCGGTCGCGAGGCGCTCTCCGGCGCCAGAGGTCCCGCGTGGGCCTCGCCCCGAACACCACGCTGAGAGAGCATCCTCAAGGGAACTCCCATGGCATTCGACAACAGCCCCTTCCGGTACGGCGCCCAGGCGCCGGGATACGCCGGCACGCAGGTCGAGGTCGACCAGGGCCTGCGCAGCTTCATGCTCGGCGTCTACAACAACATGGTCGTCGGCCTCGGCATCTCGGGCCTCGTCGCGCTCGGCCTCAACATGGCCGCGACGGCGACGACCGAGACGGGCCGGCTCGCCCTGACGCCCTTCGGCCAGACCCTCTATAACAGCCCCCTCAAGTGGGTGCTGATGTTCGCCCCCCTCGTGTTCATCTTCGTCTTCTCGATGCGGATGGACCGGATGTCGGCCTCATCCGCCCGGATGATGTTCTTCGCCTTCGCGGCCGTGATGGGCGCGTCGATGTCGACGCTGCTCCTCGTCTTCACGGGCGCGAGCGTGGTGCGGGTGTTCTTCATCACCGCGGCGACCTTCGGCGGTCTCAGCCTCTACGGCTACACCACGAAGCGCAGCCTCTCGGGGATGGGCTCGTTCCTGATCATGGGTCTGATCGGCCTGATCATCGCCTCGCTGGTCAACATCTTCCTGGCCTCGAGCGCGCTGCAGTTCGCGATCTCGGTGCTCGGCGTGCTGATCTTCGCGGGTCTCACCGCCTACGACACGCAGAAGCTGAAGGAGATGTATCTCTACAGCGGCTTCGATGCCGAGGGCGCGGCTAAGCTGTCGGTGAACGGCGCGCTGACGCTGTACCTCGACTTCATCAACATGTTCCAGTTCCTGCTCTCGCTCCTCGGCGACCGCCGCTAAGCCCGAGAGATCCGGAACGGATCGAGAGAGCCCCGGCGCAAGCCGGGGCTTTTTTCATGGGAGCCTTCATGCAGAACGACATGCGCGCCCCTCAGCGGTGAACCGCCGCAGCACGCGGTTTGCCGGGAAACGGACCGTGCCGGGCTCGTTGCCCGGCCATGTGGTTCCTCTACGCTCTGACGATCGTCGCCGGCCTCGCCAACGCGATCCAGCCCGGACAGAACGCGACGCTCGCGAAATCCCTCGGCCTGCCGGTCACGGCCGGCCTGATCACGCTTCTAGTGAGCACCTCCGCGCTTCTCGTCGGCGGTCTCGCCACCGGCAAGCTCGCGATCCCAAGCGCGCAGCAGATCACCGCGGTGCCCTGGTGGGCCTGGGCCGGCGGCTTCCTCAGCGTGCTGCTGATCCTGGCCCAGCTCTACGCCTCCCCGGCGATCGGCGCGGCGAGCTTCCTCGGCATCATCGTGACGGTCGGCGTCTGCGCCTCGATCGCCCTCGACCATTTCGGCCTGATCGGCTTTCCGGTGCATCCGGCGAGCCTCTGGCGCGTCCTCGGCGCCGCCCTGATGGTGGTGGGCGTGGGGCTCGTCGCGCTGTTCTGAGGTGCCCCGGGTCCTGGTTTCGAAAGGTCGAGACCTTTCGCGGGTGCAGGGCAGAGCCCCGGACCGTGCCAAAGGGCCGGAGGCCCTTTGGGATCCCGCGACCCTCAGACCGCCCGAAGCGGCTTCTCCAGCACGGCGATGACCCGGGCGAGATCGTGCCCGCGCTTCAGCACGAGGCCACCCGCCGCGATCACCGCGTAGGCGCCCTGGCGCCGGGCGAGCTTCGGGTCCTTCTCGATGCGGTAGAGCGGCATCTCGGAGGCGCGGCGGTAGATCGAGAACACCGCCTTGTCGCGCCGGAAATCCAGGGCGTAGTCGCGCCACTCGCCATCGGCGACGCGGCGGCCGTAGAGGTTGAAGATCGTGCGCAGCTCGTCGCGGTTGAAGGCGATCTGCGGTGGGCTCGGCGCGTTCGGAAAGGGGATCACCCGCATCGTCGCGTCGTCGACCGTCCGCTCGCTCATTCCCCCTCCGTCCCGCACCCGTGTCCTTAAGTCGGCTCGTGATCCGGGATGATGGGCGGCGGCCGCGTCGGCCGCAAGGGGCCGCGGCGGGATCACCTGTGTCGCGCACGCAACGCGGAAGATACAAATCACCACGATTTCGCCCAGATCGCGCCTTTTCCGAGCCTTGTTGCAGCAGCACAACGAGCCCTGAAATCTCGTCGGGCCCGTGCCCGGCCGGCGTCCGAAACCCGAGCTCCCCAGCCCTCGGTCGCCGTCCGGCTCCCACGATCCCGGCACTCCAGAGGTTTCGAGACCCAAGGACTCCAGGCCGCCCCACCCGGGCGGCCTTTTTTCCGGGCTGCTCTCGGGCAGCGGATCCCGCTATGAGCTGCGGGACGATGAGCGCGCCGCCCACCTTCGACGAGGCCTTCCGCCGATCCTTGCGCGACCTGTTCGCGTGGCGGCGCGACGTGCGCCGCTTCCGCAGCGAACCAGTTCCGGAGGCGGCGCTGCTGGCGTGCTTGGACGAGGCGCAGCTCAGCCCCTCCGTCGGCAACAGCCAGCCCTGGCGCTTCGTGCGCGTCGCCGATCCGGATCGCCGGGCGGGCGTTGCGGCGAGCTTCGCGCGCTGCAATGCCGACGCGGCGCTCGCCTATGCGGGTCCTCGCCGGGAGCAGTACCGCGCGCTGAAGCTCGCCGGCCTGCGCGAGGCGCCCGTGCATCTGGCGGTGTTTTGTGACGCAGGCACCGAAGCGGGCCACGGCCTCGGCCGAGCGACCATGCCGGAAATGCTGCGCTACTCGGTGGTCGGCGCGGTGCAGACCTTCTGGCTCGCCGCGCGCGCCCGCGGGCTCGGCGTCGGTTGGGTCTCGATCTTGGAACCCGCCACCATCACGGCGCTGCTCGACGTGCCGGTCTCCTGGCAGCTCGTGGCCTATCTGTGCGTCGGCTGGCCGGTGGAGGAGCATGCCGACCCGGAGCTCGCCCGCCACGGCTGGCAGGCGCGTGAACCGGTGATCCTTACGGAGCGCTGAAGGGCGTGCGCCGCCTTCGAGGGACCAAGCACCGGCGTCTTTCACCCATCGGCACGATCCTCGCGCACAAACCCCTCGTCAACCAAGCTTTTTCCGGAACGCGTAAGCGGCCCCGCGACTTACTCGGCAGGCATCACGGTCACGCTTGGCGGAGAGGTACGATGTCGGGTCGATACAGGGTTTGGGCGGGGCTTGCCGGCCTCGGATTGGCGGCTCTGGGCGCGGGTCAGGCGGAGGCCCGCGAGGTCGTGGCGTTCCCCTACGCGGCGGCGCCGGGCTCGGTGGTGGTGAGCGCGTCGGAGCGCAAGCTCTACCTCGTCAACGGGGACGGCACGGCGATCCGTTATCCGGTGGCTGTGGGCAAGCCCGGAAAACAGTGGTTCGGCACCACGGCGGTGGACGGCAAGTACGTGCGGCCGGCCTGGTCGCCGCCCGCGGAGGTGAAGCGCGACAACCCGCGCCTGCCGAACCTGATCGCCGGGGGCTCGCCCGGCAACCCGATGGGCGCGGCGGCGCTGACGCTGTCAGGCGGGCAGTACGCGATCCACGGCACGAACCGGCCGAGCTCGATCGGCACCTTCGCGTCTTACGGTTGTATCCGCATGTACAACCAGGACGTCGTCGACCTCTACCAGCGGGTCGAGGTCGGCGCATCCGTGACGATGATGCGATGAGCCCAGGTTGAGGCAGCAATCGTCGCGGATCTCTCGACCCGCGACGAGGCGCGAACATTACACGGCCGGCGGGGCGGTCGCCTCGATGGCTGTGAAGGTCTCAAGAATACGGTAGGTGTGCTCGATTCCAGCCGGCACCAGCCAGGAATCGCCGGGTTCTAGCAGCACGGACTCGCCCGCCAGAACCAGCTCGGCGCGGCCCTTCAGCACGTAGCCGACGGTCTCGTGGGCCGAGACCGAGGTCGGTTTGTCGGCGTTCGGCGGCTCGTCGCGCCACATCCGGAGGGCGAGGCGCTCGCCCCGGGCGAGGCCGATCTCGCCGTTCTCGCCCGCGGGCGCGGTGGCACTCGCGATCTTTCCTGTCGTCATGATGCTCTCCTTCGCGTCTCCCAGAACGGGGCGAAGGGCCGCCTGTTCCCGTCGGTTAACCCGCGTCTTGGCGCGGGCAACCCGAGGCTTCAGGCGGGCAACCCGCGCGCTACCACCGCTCGCCGTAGGGACCGTCCCACCCGCGCCGGACCGGGGCGTAGCCGACGGGCACGCGCTCGTAGGAGATCACCCGGCGGGTCTCGTAGACCGGCTCCTCGTAGACCACGCGCGGGCGGCCATACGCGGCGGGGGCGTAGCCGTAGGGGCGGGGCGGCGGGGGCGGGGCGTAATCGTAGCCGTAGGCCGGCTCGGCATGGGCGGAGGCCGCGGCGCCGATGAGCGCGCCCGCAGCGAGGCCGCCGATCAGGCCGGCAGCGAGCGCGCCGCCGCGTCCGCGGGCCTCGGCCGCCGTGGAGGTGAGGGCGCCGACGCCGATCAGCGCGGCGGCCGCGAGGAGGGGAAGTCTCGTCATGGCCTCGGGTCCGGTTCGTCTGGGGGCGGCCGGATCGCCCGGCCGCTCACATCCGCAGACTAGGACGGGGCTCGTGCAGGGAGCCTGAAGGCGCCGGACAGCAACGGTTCAGCTTGGGCCCGCGGCGCGGGCGACGGCAGGCCGCGCGCAACGACAGGACCGTCCCGACCGTTACCCCCGCATGGCGCGCATCGCGATCCTCGTCGGCACGCCGGCCGGCACCCGGCTGCTCGCGGCGTCGAGCGAGCGGGACGCCGCCGGGATGGTCGAGCACCTGCTGATCGGCCTCGACCGTTCGGCCCTGCCGGCGCCGCTCTGGGTGCAGTGCGCCGACGCCGCCCTGGCCGCCCGGCTGACCGCTTATCTGGCGGGCTTCCAGGCGGAGCTGACGGCCGCACCCGCGGGCGGGGCCGTGCGGGGGTTTCAGTAGCCGTCGTCGACGTAGACCGCGCCGCCATAGGCCGGCGCGTAGCCGTAGCCGTATTGCTGGCCGTACCCGTACCCGTAGGGGTCGGGCGCCGCGTAGCCCCGCGGGGCGCGGCGGACGGGGGCGGGCGCGTAGACGCCGCGGCCCATCTGCATCCCGGCCGACATCACCCCGTCCGACTCGTAGAGCCCGCGGCCCCGGACGGCCCGGACCCCGCCGCGGCTCGCGACGCGCGGGGCAATCTCGCCCTCGACCACGATGCGGGTGTTGCCCGGCCCCTCCTGCTTCACCAGCCGGAACAGGGCGGCGGCCTTGCCGGGCGCGAGGCGGACGCAGCCGTGCGAGGCCGGGCGCCCGAGCGCCGAGAGGTGGGAGGAGCCGTGGATGGCGTGGCCGGAGCCGGTGAAGAAGATGGAGTGGGGCATCGGCGCGTCGTCCCATTCCCGCGAGAAATGGGTGCGGGCCATGCGCTGCGGCCGGTAGCTGCCGTTCGGCGTGTCGTGCCCGGCCTTGCCCGTCGAGACCGGCCAGGAGAAGCGCGGCTGCCCGTTCACGCTGACCGCCATGGTCTGCCTGTCCTTGTCGATCCGGATCAGCACGTCGGCCCGCGCCGGGGCGAGGGCGAGGCAGAAGGCGAGAGACGCGGGAACGGTGCAGAGGAAGGCGGAGCGGCGGGAGCGCATGGAGCCTCGGGAAGCCAAGCGGGACAGTCGCAACCTGAACTACAGGATTTGGTGCCCAAAGTTCCCCGCGCGGGCGCGCCGGAGCACGTGCCAGACCACGTAGAGCGCCCGCGATCCCCGCCCGTCCTCACCGTCCCGCGACGCCCGCCTCCAGAATCCGGAGGACCCAGGTGCCGCGGTCCTCGCGGGCCTTCGCGGCAGCGGCGTCGATCTGGTCGGACAGGGCGGTCGGGATCGGTACGGTGAGGAGGATCTGCGTCTCGTCCTGCGCGGGATCGTAGACGAGCGTGGTCACCTGAGCCGCGAAGCTGCGCAGGACCGACCGCTTCTGCGGCAGCGACAGGCTGTCGTCCCGTGCGAGGACCGGGCAGTAGGAGGCCACGGCATGGTCGATGATCGCCCCGCTCGACAGGCCCTCGCCGCGCAGGCGCTGCACCGCCGCGCGCAGGGCCTGATTCGAGCCGGCTGCCTGCCCCGGCTCGCTCATCACCGCGAACAGAGGGCCGTCCGGCGGAGCCTTACCGCCTCCGGGACACGCGAGACCGGCCGCCTCCGCCGTCCCGGCACCGAGCACGAGCAAGCCGGCCAAAGCGAGATTCAGGCTGCGGGCCTTGGACGCCATGGTGTTTCCTTTCTGGGTCGATGCCGGATCATCGTGGGGCGCTGCCGGGCGGGCGCATCGGCAGCGGCCGGAACGGCAGGGTCTCGCGATCAAGGTTGAGGCAGGTCAGCATCTCCACGTAGGAGGGCGACCCGCCGATGACGGTTTCGGCCCGGCAGGCACGCCGCAGCCGCGGCGCGAAGCGCGCCCAGTCGCGCCGCAACGTGCGCCGCGCCGCGCGCTCGTCGGCGAGGCAGCCCCGGTAGCTCGCGCCGCTCCCGTCGGTGCCGACCTCGGCGCCGCGTTCCGGTGAGCAGGATCCGGCGATGTCGAAGCGCGGGAACCCCGCCGCCCGGACCGGCGTGGCCGCGGAGCCGCAGAGAAGGCCGCCGACGGCGACCGCGAGCGATAGAGCCGCCCACTTCATGCTTCGCCTCCCGCGCGATGAGAGTTCGGTCACCCGCGCCCCACAATTGGGCGGGCCGATGCATGGAACACGCACCGGCCCGCCTCCGTCAGATCAATTGGCCGAGATCATGCTGCAGAGATCGCGCGGCATACCTCACTTGGCCGCCTTGCCCTGCGTCACGCTCCCCGTATGGGCCGCGTTCCGGGGGGTGCCGAACACATCGACGACGTCGATGCGCATCCGGTCCTCGGCGGTCTTCAGGAGCGCGTTGGCCTCGTAGTACTTGCCCTGACCGATCAGCGTGGCGACCTGATTCACGTCGGCCGTGGTCTTGTCGAGCGGAAGCACCGCCATCGTGAAGTTCACGTCGATCCCGGCGAGCTTGAGCCTCTCCAGGGCGCCCCGCTTGTCGCCCTTCTGGAGGCTCTTGTTCGCATCCGTGACCGCGGCAGCCTTCTCGGGCGTTGCCACGAAGTCCTCGCCCAGCGTCAGCTGCGCGTCGATGGGCAGCCACGCGACCTTCTCGGTAGAGGCCGCCTTTGTGCCGGCCTTGGTGTCCGCCTTGGCATCGGTCTTGTCGGTCGGTGCCTTCAGATCGGCCTCCGCCTTCATGAACACGGCATCGTCCGACTTCGCCTTGGTCAGCGCGGCCTGGGCCTTGCCGATCAGGTCCTTTGCCTGCGTTGGGTCGGCGTCGAAGATGGCGATGCGGGCGAGATGCATGTCGCGGAAGGCCTGGGTGCCGTCCTTCGAGAGCTTGCCGACATCCGTGTCGACCGCCTTCTGGGCGGCCGTCTCGGACGCCACCGCCGGCTTGGCCGCCTGCTCGGCGGCGTAGGCCGCACCGCCCAGCATGGTGGTGATGGCGAGAGCGGCGACGAACGATTTTCTGTAGGTCATGAACATCTCTCCACGTTGCAGCGAATTCAGGGAACGATGCCCTTTATTCAGCGCGCTCATTTGACCCACTCAGAACGCCCGCCCTCGGACTCTGTTGCATTCGATGCGAGAAAAAATCTCGTTGTCTGCACGACTCCTGGATAAACGATCGAACAATCGAAAATTGTATTGCCTTTACCCCTCATTTTGCGGTCCGCGGCGTCAGATCACTGGTTTCGCCGCGCAAGTCGCCCGCGATCGGGGCGCCCCGTCGCGGTACGGGACAGGTTCTCGAGGTCGGCGGCCCGAACGACGGCATCCAGATCCCGAGGTCGTCGGGGGACCGGCCTCGGCAGGCCGGAGGCGGCGGCTCCGATGCCGATCCGTGGAACGCGACTCGGGCGCCTGCCAGAGGGTGAATCTCCGTCGTCGGAGGCGGCTATCCACGTCCCGTCGCCATCCGTTCGGCGGCCTTCCAGCCTCCCCGCGCTCCCTTGCCCGCGTTCCCTTGCCCGCGCTCCCTTGCCCGCGCTCCCTTGCCCGCGCTCCCTTGCCCGCAATCCTTTGCCTGCCGCAGGGGAAACCGCGGACCGTCCACTCCGCGTTGGGCAGCCGCTCTCGCCCGCACGAGCCCGCAGGGTCGGACGCGTGGCATGGATCGGGATGGATCGGGATGGATCGGGATGGCTCCGGCGCGCTCCGCCCCGCCGCACCGGGCGCCCGGCTCGCAAAGCGATCCGCCGCATGGCACGCTCCCTGCCCGCCACGCACCACCCCAACCGGTGAAGGGCCCCGATGACCGCTCCGCTGAACCGCTTCTCCGTCGAACCGCTCGCCCGGATGACGCGGCGCCTCGCCGACGTCGCCGGGGGCCGGGCCGCGCCGGACCTCGTGATCACCAACGCACGGGCGCTCTCGACCTACTCGGAGCGCATCCTGCCCGACCGCGAGATCTGGATCGCGGGCGGGCGCATCGCCGCGCTCAAGGGCGCCGGGACCTACACGGGACCCAACACCTACGACGCGCGGGGACTCATCCTGGCGCCGGGGCTGGTCGACCCGCACCTGCACATCGAGAGCAGCATGGTCACGGCCTGCGCCTACGCGGAGGCCGCGCTCGTCAACGGCACCACCACGATCGTCTGCGACAGCCACGAGATCGGCAACGTGCTCGACAGCGACGGCGTCGCCTGGATGCTGGAGGACGCGCGGCAGGCGCCGCTCAGCATCTACCTCTCGGTGCCCAGCACCGTGCCGGCGACGAGCCCCGCCATCGAGACCGCGGGCGGCGACCTGACGCCGGAGAAGATCGCGGCCCTGTTCGATGCGTGGCCGGAGGCGATCGCGCTCGGCGAGAAGATGGATTTCGTCGCGGTGGCGGAGGGCGATCCGCGCGCCCACGCCATCCTGGCGGCGGCGCTGGAGCGGGGGCGCCCGGTCTCGGGCCACATCTACGGACGGCACTTCGTGGCGCCGTACGCCGCCAGTGGCGTCACCGACACGCACGAGGCGGTCGATGCCGAGATCGCCGACGACCTCCTGGAAGCCGGCCTCTGGATTTTTCTGCGCGGCGGTCCGCCGACGACCCCCTGGCACTCGCTGCCGGAGGCGATCGGCACGGTCACGGAGTACGGCGCGGCGTGGAAGCGGGTCTGCGCCTGCACCGACGACCGCGACGCCGACGACCTCCTGGCCTACGGGCTCGACTGGGTGGTGCGGGAGGCGGTGCGGCTCGGTATCCCGAAGCCCGCCGCCTGGGCGATGGGCTCGCTGCACCCGGCGACCCGGTTCGGCCTCGACGGCGAGATCGGCGGGCTCGGCGGCGGGCGCCGGGCCGACCTCGTGCTCCTCGACGACGACCTCGTGCCCCAGGCGACGTGGTACGGCGGCGCGCTGGTGGTGGAGAACCGCCGGCCGACGCACCGGCTGGAGGCGGCCCTGGCGCAGCCCTATCGCTATCCGGAGCCCGCCTACCGCACCGTACGCCTGCCCGCGCCGCTGCCCGCGCTGGTGCCGCCGCTGCCCTCCGGCCCCTGCACCGTCAACGCCATCCGCACGGTGCTGCCGGGGATCGAGCTCGCCCACGCCCGCGTGCCGCTGGCGCCGGGGGCGGACTGGGCGGAGACGCTTCACGCGCACGACCTCTGCCACGTCGCGGTGATCGAGCGGCACGGGATCAACGGCAACGTGGCGCACGGGCTCCTCAGCGCCTTCGGGCTGACGCGCGGCGCGGTGGCCTCCAGCGTCGGGCACGACGCGCACAACATCGTGGTGGCGGGCGTCAACGAGGCCGACATGCGGCTCGCCGTCCAGGCCATCGCGGCGGTGCAGGGGGGCGTCTGCGTGGTGGCGGACGGGGTGGTGACCGCGCTCGTCGAACTGCCGGTCGCCGGGCTGATCTCGGACCGGCGCGTCGGGGCGGTCGCCGAGTCCGTGCGGGCCCTGAAGGCGGCGTGGCGCGCGGCCGGCTGCGCCATTCCCTACATGGGCTTCAACCTGATCCCGCTCGCGGTGATCCCGCGGATCCGCATCACCGACCGGGGCATCGTGCGGGTGCCGGAGATGGACCGGGTGCCGCTGTTCGAGCCGGCCTGAGGCCGCCTCACGGCCCGCGCCCGAGCCCGGCGAGCAGCACCGCGAGCTGGGCTTGGCGCCGCGTGCCGGTCTTGGCGAAGACGGCCTTGAGCTGCGTGCGCGCCGTGCTCACCGCCACGCCGAGCGCGACCGCCGCCTCGCCGAGATCGCGCCCGTCGCCGAGCATCCGGGCGAGGCGCCCCTCCGCGGCGGTGAGCCCGTAGAGCTCGCGCAGCAGCCCCTCGGCGGGCGGGTGCGCTTCGGCCGGGTCGACGATCAGCAGCACCGCGCGCGCCTGCTGGAACAGGTCGCCCGCCGCGCCGGGCAGCGGCGCGGCGTGCACGAGGAGGGGGGCCGCGGGCAGCGCCCCCGGCGCGACGGGCCGGGGCACCGCCACCGGGCGGCAGACCGGCCCCAGGCTCCCCCGCCGGGGGCCGACCGCGCCGCCGAGCACGCTGCCGATCAGCCGCCCGAGCGCGGCGTTGCTCGGCCCGTGCTGGGCGATCAGCGCCCCCTGCAGCACGGTGAGGCCCGCCCCCATCAGGGCGGCGGCGCGCCCGTTCATCCGCAGCACCGCGCCCGCCCCGTCGAGGAGCAGTCCCGCGCAGCGCAGCAGGTCGAAGGCCTCCAGCGTCGAGCCCGCCCGCGCCTCCGCGATCCGCAGCGCGAGGCGCCCCGCCCGCTGAAGATGGGGCACCACCCGCTCCATCGCCTCGACCTCGGCGGGCGTGAAGGCGCCGCTGCGGGGCGCGCGCTCCAGCGACAGCATCAGGCTGCGCCCGCCCGCCGGCACGAGGTAGCACCCCGCGAAGTGGCGCAGGCCGTGCGCGTTCACGTACTCGGCGTTGAAGGGCAGGTGGTCGAGCTCGCGCGGGCTGAAGATGTGCTGCTCGGTGAGCACCCGCGCAGGGTCGCGCATCGCCGGGATGCCGCGCAGCACCCGCGGGTTGTGGGCGAGCCAGCCCCGGCCGAGCCCGTCCGCGATGGCCGCGTCGAGGAAGGGGCTGCAGGCGAGTTCCAGCGGCGCGTCGGGTCCCGGCAGCATCAGCGCGCCCTCGGCGCCGAAGACCCGCGCGCAGGCCTCCAGCGTCTCCCGCCACAATTCGGGGTGCAGGGCCGCCTCGTAGAAGCGGTCGATCAGCCCGGAGACCGCGTCCTCGCTCTCCATCGCGCGCAACCTTCCCGGCCCGCGCACGTCTCCTTCGGCCGCACGCGGACGCAACCGGCCCATACGCTCACGAACCTCTCAGGGGCACATACCCCAAACGGGGCATGAAAGTTCAGGCTTCCGTGATCGTGATCGGGCCGCGATCCGGCCGGGATCCGCCGCGCGCGGGTCCCGGTTGCATCCGCAGCGCCGTCCCGGAGAGCGGAGAGGCCCGATCCCGGGCTGACGGGCGGACGCACAGAGGGAACGACGTCATGGCTCCGAGCCTCGCCGCGCCGCTCGCGCAGGTCTGCGCCTTCGCCCTCGGCTGCGCCCTGATCCACGCCGCACGCCGCCACGCCGCCATCGTCACGGCGGTGCTGACGGCGGTGGCGGTCGCGGCGGCGCTCCTCCTCCTGCTCGCCGCCTCCGTCGCCTCGGCGCCCGATACCGACCTGCTCGATCCGGTCACGATCGCCGAGGCGGCCTGAGGCGGGGCGCCCTATCTGGAGGGGAAGCGGGGCCGCCGGCCCCCTCCGCGAGCGCGCCCTTGATCCGTCTCCTCAGCTACAACATCCGGCATGCCCTAGGCCTCGACGGGCGGATCGCGCCCGAGCGGATCGCCGCGGTGGTCGCGGCCTGCGAACCCGACATCGTGGCGCTGCAGGAGGTCGATGTCGGGCGCGCGCGTACCGGCGGCCTCGACCAGGCGGAGGAGATCGCCCGCCTCCTGCGGATGGATCAGCATTTCCACCCGGCGCTCCACATCGAGGGCGAGCGCTACGGCGACGCGATCCTCACCGCCCACCCCTCGCGGCTGGTGCGGGCGGCCGGCCTGCCGGGCCACCCGCGCCGGCTCGGTCTGGAGCCGCGGGGGGCGCTCTGGGTCGAGGTCGCGGTCGGCGGGCGGCGGCTGCAGGTGCTCAACACGCATCTGGGGCTGACGAGCGGCGAGCGGCTGGCGCAAGTCGCGGCGCTCCTCGGGCCGGACTGGCTCGGGAACCCGGCCTGCCGCGACCCCGTGGTGCTCATGGGCGATCTCAACGCCACGCCCTGGTCGCGCGCCTACCGGCGGCTGGCGGGGCGCCTCACCGACGCGCGCCGCCTCGCCGGGCCGGGGGGCGCGCGCTCCGGCGCGACCTTCCCGACTCGCCTGCCGCTCCTGCGCATCGACCACGTCTTCGTCTCCGCCGGCATCGGCGTGGCGCGGATGGAACCGGTGGGGGAGGGCCTCGCCCGGATCGCCTCCGACCACCGGCCGCTGCGCGTCGAGATCCTGCTGGATCCGGTCGCCGCAGGGGCGGAGCGGGTGGCGGAGGAAGCGGGCTGAGCCCTCAGCCCCCGAGCCTCTCCCGGACCAGTGCCCGCATCAGGGCCGGCCGGCGCCAGGGCCGCCACGCGTCGCCCGTCCCGTGCGGGTCGCCGATGTTCAGGGCCTCGACGAAGCGGGCGACGAGCCCCCGGTGCGAGGGGACGACCGGGCAGAGCCGGCGCGGCGGCACGAGGGCGGCATCGTCGAGCGCCGCCCGCAGGCTGCCCCGCTCGGCCACCCGCGCCGCGAAGGTCGTCACGTCGCAGCCCGCGTGGTGGGCGAGCAGCCGGTCGCGCACCCGGGCGATGGCGGCCCGCAGGCCGGCATCGTCCGGCCCGTTGCCGGCCGCGAGCGCCAGGTCGCACTCGGTGTCGTAGCCGAAGGAGCGGTTGTTCAGGTTGGTCGAGCCGACCCGCAGCAGGGTGTCGTCGAAGACCGAGACCTTGGAGTGGATCAGGATCGGCTGCCCGGCCGCGGTGTGCGGCGCCAGGATGCGGAAGCGGTCGAAGCGGTCGCGCGCCTTCAGCCGCTTGATGAGTCCGCGCCGGGCGCTGTCCATGGTCAGGCGGTCGAAGCCGTTCGGGCTGCGCTCGGCCACCACCACCACGATCTCGGGCCCGTCCGGCTCCTCCAGCCGCCGGCCGAGGGCCTCGGCCACCAGCGGCGCGGTGAAGTACTGGTTCTCCAGGTAGATGCTGCGGCGCGCCTCCGCGATCGCCCGGAGGAACAGGGCCTCGTTCTCGCGGATGGCGGGCGCCCGGCCGAGCGCCGGCACCGTGCGGGCGAGCGCCACCGGCACGTCGGCGAAGTCGGCGGCGAGGGTCTCGGGCCAAGGATCGGAAGAAGGATCGGAGGAAGGATCATGGGAGGGATCCTCCGCGGGCGCCGGCTCGGCTGCCAGCACCTCGCCGGTTGCCGCGTGCCAGCGCTCCCGGGCGAGCGCCGCGAGCGCGCGGGCGGCCGCCCCGTCCACCGCCAGCATGACGTCGTGGCGCGGCGGGTAGGCCTCTCCCGAGGGCAGGCGGCGGCGGGCGTCGCGGTCGCGGTGGGCGGGCGTGTCCCAGCGGTTCGCCTCGAAGTCGCTGCCGCCGCAGAAGGCGACCCGGTCATCCACCACCAGGATCTTCTGGTGCTGGCAGGCGCCGAAAGGCAGCGTGTCGTCGATGCGGTAGTCGATGCCGGGGCCGAGCCGCTCGCGGATCGCCGGGGGCTTCATGTCGCTGTTGGCCGAGATCGGCCAGGGCATGTTCCAGATCAGCAGGCGGATCGTGAGTTCCGGCCGCTGCAGCTTCAGCCGGCGCAGCAGGTCGCCGAGCGCCTCGTCCCCGGAGGGGTCGGCGCTCTCCGGCCGCAGGCCGGTGCGCGGGTCGAAGCTCCAGCCGATCAGCAGGATCGAGCGCCGGGCCGCCACGAGCGCGCTCCGCGCCGCCGAGAAATAGGCGGCCCCGTCGTGCAGGAGGGCGGCGCGGGGTGCGCGCTCCACGCGCCAGCAGGTCTCGCCGGGCCGGAACGGGCCGGCGGGCGCCTGGGCCGGCAGGTCGCTCGGCTTCACCGCGATGGTCATGATCCCGCGCCCTGCTCCTGTTCCAACGCCCGCGCGTCCGTTTCCCGCTCGGACGCGCGCGCCCGGCCGGGGCGGTTCCGAGCCTGCGCCGCCGGGCCGGAACCGCCGCGGGCCCGCAGCTTTGCCCGGACCCGCTGCCGCGTCAGCCAGACGAGGCCCAGCGTGGCGACGAGGCCGAGGCCGAGCGAGATCCAGTGGACCGGGTCCTCGCTGCCCGCCGCGCGGCCGATCACCCCGAGATAGATGCACACCACCGTGCCCGGCAGCATGCCGAGCACCGTCGAGAGCAGGAAGGCGCCGATCCCGACGTCGGTGATGCCGAGCGCGTAGTTCTGGGCGTTGAAGGGCACGAAGGGGCTCAGCCGCATCAGCAGGAGCAGGCGCCAGTCCCCGTCGCCGACCGCCTCGGCCGTGGCCTTCCAGGCCGGTCGCCGATCGATGATCCGCCGCACCGGCCCCTGCAGGACCGAGCGCGCGGCCAGGAAGGCCAGCAGCGAGCCCGCGGTGGCGGAGGCCAGCACGATCGGCATCGCCCACCAGCCGAAGGCCACCGCGCCCGCGATGGTCAGCGGCGTGCAGGGGATCACCAGGAGCGTGGCGAGGAGGAAGATGCCCGCGAAGGCGGCGGGCCCCCACGGGCCGAGCCCGGCGCTCCAGCTCCCGAAGTCGCGCAGCCAGGTCTCGACCGGCAGCAGGCGCCAGAGCGCCACCGTCGCGACCACGGCGCCGATCACCACCAACCCGTCCCGCAGAGCCCCTGAGCGCACCCTCGAACCGCCTCTCTCGCATTCCGGCGGCCCGCCGGACCCCGCCCTCACAGAACGGTGATGCGGCGGCATGTTTCCACGCCCGCGGCAAAGCTTGAGCCGGCGTCACGTCTTCGTCATCCCGGCGGGGCATTTCTGCCACGCTTCGGCGCGCCTCGACCGGCGGCGCCCACCGCGGCTTGCGGTAGATATAGCAGAGGCTATGAATCGCCGGATCAGGGCGCTCGGCGAGGGGCGGGATGCGGGCTGTGACGCGGATGAGAGGGCGGGCGGTGCGAGGCCCCGGCAGGCTCCGGCACCCCGGGGCACTGCTCGCCATCCTGCTCCCCGCTGCGGCGATCCCGACGGCGGGTTGGGCCGCCGATCCGGCCGCCTTGCCCAGCAACCTGCCCGCCTACATCGACTGGTCCGGACCCTATCTCGGCCTGCAGGGCAGCGCGGGCGCCTCCTTCGGCGCGCTGAACTTCGGCCCGACCACGGTGGGCGGGCGCGCCATCCCGGACTTCCGCACCGGCGACGCCACCGGGCGCTCCGACCGCGGGCGCGAGGCGACCACGGCGGTCGGCGGGGTGTTCGGCGGCTGGAACTGGCAGCGCGGTCCCTGGCTCTACGGCATCGAGGCCGACGTCTCGGCCGCGAACCTGAAGCGGCCGGTCGGCTCGAACGCGCTCCGCCTCGGCTACGAGGAGGCCGACCCGGTCTTCGACGTGATCCGCGCCAAGACCGACTTTTACGGCCTGCTGCGGGGACGCGTCGGCTACAGCTTCGACCGGGCGCTGGTCTACGCCACCTTCGGGCTGGCGGGGGCGTCGACGCGCATCCTGGCGACCTATCCGGACGGCGCGGGCGGCCCCGCCGCCACGGCGCGGCGCGACGAGGCCTCGCTCGGCTTCACCCTGGGCGCCGGCCTGCAATACGCCATCACCGACCGGATCGCGCTGGGGCTCGACTACCGCTACATCGACTACGGCGAGAGCCGGCGCTTCGATCTCGGCACCGTGCCGGGCCCCGCCGGGGGCGCCGTCTCGACGCGGGCGGCCTTCACCTCGAACCAGATGCTGGCGCGCCTCTCGTGGTACCCGGAGGGCTTCCGCCTGCCGCCGGAGGCCGATGCTACCGCACCGAACGTGCCGGACAATGACGTCTCCGACCGCTTCACGCTGCACGGCCAGACCACCTTCGTGAACCAGGGCGTGACCGGCTTCCGCGCGCCCTACCGGGGCGAGCAGAGCCTCGTGCCGCACCAGGCGCAGGCGACCACGACCGCGACCGCCTTCATCGGCTTCAAGCTGCTGGAGGGCACCGAGCTCTACTACAATCCCGAGTTCAGCCAGGGCTTCGGCCTCTCGCGCACGCTGGGCGTCGCCGGCTTCGTCAACGGCGAGGCCCAGAAGGCGGGCGCGCCCTTCCCGAAGCTGCGCTCCAACCGCTACTTCATCCGCCAGACCTTCGGCCTCGGCGGCGAGACCGAGGACGTGCCGGACGGCATCAATCAGGTGGCGACGCGGCGCGACATCGAGCGCATCACCGTGGTGGCCGGCAAGTTCGCGCTCGGCGACTTCTTCGACGGCAACGTCTACGCCCACGACCCGCGCATCGACTTCATGAACTGGTCGCTCTGGGCGGCCTCGGCCTGGGACTTCCCGGCGAACCTCCCGGGTTTCACGCAAGGCGTCTACGTCGAGTACAACCGCAAGGAATTCGCCATCCGGGCGGCCTACACCCAGGTGCCGAAGGAGCCCTCCAGCGACGTGCTGGATCCCCGCGTCTTCGAGCGGGCGGGCGCCGTGGTGGAGTTGGAGACGCGCCACACCCTGCCGGTGCTGGACCAGCCCGGCCGCGTCCGGCTCGGCGCCTTCACCAACGTGACCAACACGGCGAACTACCGTCAGGTGGTGGGCCTGACGCTGGGCGGCGCCTTCGCGGACATCAACGACGCCGTGCAGGCGACCCGGCGCCCGCGCCGCAAGAGCGGGTTCTACGTCAACCTGGAGCAGGCGGTGACCGACGATGTCGGCGTCTTCGCCCGTGCCAGCGCCAATGACGGCCGCAACGAGAGCGCGAGCTTCACCGACATCGACGCCAGCCTCTCGGGGGGCGTCTCGATCAAGGGCGCCGCGTGGGACCGGCCGCTCGACACGATCGGGCTCGGCGCCACCATGAACGCGATCTCGCGTGACCACCGGGCCTTCTTCGCCAACGGGGGGCTCGGCCTCCTCATCGGCGACGGACGCCTGACCTACGCGCCCGAGCGCGCGGTAGAGGCCTACTACGCGCTGAGCCTGGCGAAGTTCTTCACCGTGACCTTCGACTACCAGCTCGTCTCGAACCCGGCCTACAACCGCGACCGCGGCCCGGCCCATTTCTTCGGCACGCGGCTGCACGCGGACTTCTGAGGCGGCAAGTCCGGGGATTCCAAAGGGTCCTGACCCTTTGGCGGGGTCCCGGGGCGCGCAGCCCCGGGATCGGCTCCTTCGTCCTGGCTCTGCCAGGGCGAGGGAGCCGACAGCAGGGCTCTGCCCTGCACCCGCGAAAGGTCTCGACCTTTCGAAACCAGGACCGGGCGCCTCAGCCGGCCGGGTCCAGCGCGGTCGCGCCGAAGATCGGTTCGAAGGCGGCGCGCAACTGCATGTCCACCTCGGGCAGGCTTACGATCTGGCCGAGATCGACGAGGCTCGTCACCCCGTGCTCGCGCACGCCGCAGGGCACGATGCCGGCGAAGTGGGAGAGATCCGGCTCGACGTTGAGGCTGATGCCGTGGAAGCTCACCCAGCGCCGCACCCGGATGCCGATCGCCGCGATCTTGTCCTCGACGCCCGCGCCCTTTTCGGGCCGCCGCACCCAGACGCCGACCCGGTCCTCGCGCCGCTCCGCCCGCACGTTGAAGGCCTCGAGCGTCGCGATCAGCCACGCCTCCAGGCAGGCCACGTAGGCGCGCAGGTCCGTACGGCGGCGGTTGAGATCGAGGATCACGTAGGCCACCCGCTGGCCCGGCCCGTGATAGGTGTACTGCCCACCCCGGCCCGACGGGTAGACCGGGAAGCGGTCCGGCGCGACGAGGTCGGCGGGCTTGGCCGAGGTACCGGCCGTGTAGAGGGGCGGGTGCTCGAGAAGCCAGACGCACTCGTCCGCTTCTCCCTTGGCGATCGCGGCGGCGCGCGCCTCCATCCAGGCGACCGCCGCCTCGTAATCGACGAGCCCGTCGCTGACCCGCCACGCCACCGGGGGCGCTCCGGGGCGGGGCCGAAAGGTCTCCGGTGCGGTCTCGAGGCGCGAGGCGTTTACCAAGGCTTCACCATGTTGCGCGGAAGCTCCCCGGAGCACCGCTCCGCGCGCGAGAGCAAGCGCCGGCCGGTGCCCCGGGTGACGAGAGCGCGGCGCGTGGCGGTTCTGGACAATCTGAAGGTCGATGTCACGGTGGTGCTCGGGCGCTGCCGCATGCCGCTGCACATGCTGCTGCGCATGGGCCGCGGCGCGGTGATCGAGCTGGAGGCGAGCGAGACCGACATGGTCGAGATCCTGGCCAACGACCACCCGATCGCCCGCGGCCAGATCGTGGTGACGGGCAGCCGCATCTCCGTGGAGGTGACGGAGCTCATCCGCAAGCCCGAGACCCTGCGCGCGCCCGGCACCTCGATCGGGGAGGGGGCCGCCCCCCTGTTCGAGCCCGGAACGCAGGCCGCGTGATTTTCGGCCCGTTTCGCGCGACGGCGCTTGTCGGGCCGAAATCGATCTGTTATTGCGCCGCTCACCGAGACGGACCGGCCCACACGGCCTCTGGATCGGACCAGCGGTCTCCCCTCGGGGTGCCGATGCGGCCATGGCGGAATTGGTAGACGCGCTAGCTTGAGGTGCTAGTCCCGCGAGGGGTGGAGGTTCGAGTCCTCTTGGCCGCACCAACCTTTACCGGTTGATGCTTCCCTCACTCAATATGATTCGAATCTCGTGAGCGGCGCCCGATGGCCCGCGCGCAGGTTCCCGCTCCGCCGACGCGCGTCGAGCAGATTCCCGGCATCGCTGATCCGCAGCCTCGCGCGCGGTGGCCGCACGCCTCCCATTGGCCCGGCTCGGTAGAAACGCCGCGCACATCGAAAGAAGCGCTTAACCTTACACAAGGGTTCGATTCGGAAACTGGTATCTATAGTTGCAGCCAGAAGTTCTGCTCTTCGACAATCGAATTGTATCGCGGTTGTTTCCCTGTACGGTCTCGATCGCGCCGGATGACAGGACGAGTCCCGCGCGGCCGCCGACGGAGACCGGCGGCCGGACCCGATACGTCCGGGCGATCTGAGGGGATCGAATGGAAATCCCGCGGCTTCTCTACACCTTCGGCGGCCCCGCGATGGCCCTCCTCGGCAGCCTGCCGGTCCTTCTGCGCCCGCGGGGCGCCGCCCCGCCGCTGCTCGACGGACCGCTGAAGCAGAACCACGATTTCCCGGCCGCCCAGCCGCGCGCGAAGTCCTACCTGCCGCTGCCCTCGCACATCGTCTCGGGCAATCCGCGCCAGACCAACACCGTGGTCTTCGAGAGCCCTGACGCGCGCTACGCCGCGGGCATCTGGACCTGCGGGGTCGGCGCCTTCCGCATCGATTTCGAGCACGACGAGTTCATCCACCTGATCGCGGGCGCCGTCACCACGACGGATGCGGCGGGCATCTCGCGCAGCTACAGGGCGGGCGACGCCTTCGTGTCCCCGCGCGGCTGGTCGGGCACCTGGACCGTCACCGAGCCGGTGAAGAAGCACTACACGTGGTACAAGGCCGAGACCGCGGCGGCCTGAGGCCTGAAACGACGAAGGCCGCCCGAGGGCGGCCTATCGTGGATGGTTCGGCTGGGAAAACTGGAGCGGGCGAAGGGATTCGAACCCTCGACCCCAACCTTGGCAAGGTTGTGCTCTACCCCTGAGCTACACCCGCTCACATGTCCTGCTGGCGCTCGCCGGAAGGTCCGGCCGGCGCCCCGCCGACGCCGGTCTCTAAACACCATTCCGCCGGCCGGCGCAAGGGCGGCACGGCGGAAATCTTCGCCGTCTCCCTACCAGTGCGCGGCGGGGTCGAGCCCGTCCCGGATCTCGCGCAGCCGCGCGGCGGTGCCCCGCGTCGTGCCCTCCGGCAGGGCGTCGAGGGGGAAGTAGGCGCAGGCGGCGATCTCGCGGTCCGGCGCCTTCTCGCGCAGCCGGGTTGCGGCCTCGGCCACGTAGAGTGCGACGTGGTCGCGGCTGGAGCCCGCGAGGTTGCGGTAGAAGCCGCGCAGGCGCAGCGCCTCCGGGGCGACGGCGAGTTCCGCCTCCTCGCGGAACTCGCGCAGCATCGCCTCGGCCGCGCTCTCGCCGACCTCGACGCCGCCACCCGGCAGGTGCCAGCCCGCCACGTAGGTGTGGCGCACGAGGCAGACGCGGCCCACCTCGTCGAAGGCCGCGCCGCGCACGCCGAGCGTCATGCCCCGGAGCGCGAGCGCCCCGAAGTGGAAGAGCCGCCGGGCGATGGCGTTGTCGAGCAGCACGTGGTCAGACCACGTCGAGCACGATCGTGCCGAGCCCGGCGACCGCGCCGGTCATGCGCTCGCCGCGGCGCACCGGGCCGACGCCCGAGGGCGTGCCGGTGAAGATCAGGTCGCCCGGCGCCAGCTCGAAATAGCCCGACAGGTAGGCGATCTGCTCGGCCACCGACCAGATCATCTCCGAGAGGTCGCCGCTCTGGCGCACCTGCCCGTCGACCGCGAGCGTGATCGCGCCGGATTCCGGATGGCCGACCGCGGCGGCCGGGTGGAGTGGGCCGATCGGCCCGGAGGCGTCGGCCGCCTTGCCGAGATCCCAGGGCCGGCGCAGCGCCTTGGCCTCGTCCTGCAGGTCGCGCCGGGTCATGTCGAGGCCGATCGCGTAGCCGTAGACGTGGTCGAGCGCCTGCGCGACGGGCACGTCGCGGCCGCCCTTGCCGAGCCCGACCACCAGCTCGATCTCGAAATGGTAATTCTCCGTGCGGGGCGGATAGGGCAGCTCGGTCGGTTCCGGACCCACGTTCAGAAGCGCGTCGGCGGGCTTCATGAAGAAGAAGGGCGGCTCGCGGTCGGGGTTGGCGCCCATCTCGCGGGCATGCGCCGCGTAGTTGCGCCCGACGCAGTAGACCCGCCGCACCGGGAAGAGATCCGGGCTGCCGACGATCGGCAGGGCCGTGCGCGGCGGGTTCGGGATGACGGAGAGCATACGTCGCCTCTGGCAGAACGGTCGGCGGGTCAGGGCCCGGGGGACATCCCCGGACTTCCGCGGCCGGCGCGGACGGGCTACGCCCACATCGCCGCGGGCCCACATTAGGCCAGGACGCCGTCCGCGCCAGCCCGCGCGGCAGGGCCGGGGCGGAGATCCGGCACGCGGCGCAGCGGCTGTGGCCGGCCGGCAAGAGGGACGCGGAGGGGATCCCGGATGGACGGCTTGCTCGACGCCCTGCGCGCCCGGCTCGGGGCGGCCCATCTCCTCACCGCACCGGAGGACGTGGAGCCCTACCTCGCCGAGCAGCGCCGCCTCTACCGGGGCGAGGCGCGCGCCGTCGCGCGGCCGGGCAGCACGGAGGAGGTCGCCTTCGTGGTGCGCGCCTGCGCGGAGGCCGGCGTGCCGGTGGTGGCGCAGGGCGGCAATACCGGGCTCGTGGGCGGCGGCGTGCCGCGGGGCGGCCTCGTGCTGTCGCTCGCCCGGATGAACGGCGTGCGGGCGATCGACCCGGTCGGCGCCACCGCGACGGTCGAGGCCGGGGTGATCCTTCAAGACCTCCAGGACGCCGCGGAGGCGGCGGGTCTGCTGTTCCCGCTCTCCTACGCCTCGCGCGGCTCGGCCCGGATCGGCGGCGGCATCGCGACCAACGCGGGCGGCGTGCAGGTCCTCTCGTACGGCAACGCCCGCGACCTCGTGCTGGGGCTCGAGGTGGTCCTCGCCGACGGCCGGGTCTGGAACGGCCTACGGGCCCTGCGCAAGGACAATGCGGGCTACGACCTGAAGCAGCTCTTCATCGGCTCGGAGGGGACGCTCGGCATCGTCACGGCGGCCGTGCTCCGGCTGTTCCCGCGGCCGCGCTCGACGACGGTCGCCTTCGCGGGGCTCGCCTCGCCGGAGCGGGCGCTCGCCCTGTTCGCGCGGCTGCGCGACGCCTGCGACCGGGATCTCACCGCCTTCGAGGTGATGCCGCCCTTCGGGCTCGACCTCGTCCTGGCCCACACCCCCGGAGCGGTGCGCCCCCTCGCGGGCGCCCACGGGGCCTACGCGCTGATCGAGCTGGCCTCCGCCCGGCCCGACGCCGATACCCGGGCCGAGATGGAGGCGGCGCTCGCCGCCACGCTCGAGGCGGGCATCGTCGAGGACGCGACCGTCGGCGCGAGCGAGGCGCAGAACCGGGCGCTCTGGCGCTTGCGCGAGGCGATGCCCGAGGCGCAGAAGCGGGCGGGCGCCTCGATCAAGCACGACGTCTCGGTGCCGCTCTCAAGCCTGCCCGCCTTCCTCTCCGAGGCCACCGCCGCCTGCGAGGCCGCGATGCCGGGCATCCGGGTCTGCGCCTTCGGCCATTTCGGCGACGGCAACATCCACTTCAACCTGAGCCAGCCGCCCGGCATGGCGCGCGAGACCTTCCTGGCGGAATGGGGCCGCTTCAACCGCATCGTGCACGACATCGTGCACGCCCGGGGCGGCTCGATCGCCGCCGAGCACGGGGTCGGCCTGCTCAAGCGCGCGGAGCTGGAGCGCTACGGCGACCCGGTCGGGCTCGACCTGATGCGGCGCCTCAAGACGGCGCTCGACCCTGATGGGATCCTCAATCCGGGCAAGGTGGTGGGGGAGGGGGCGGCCGATCCGGGCCGGTGAGGCGCTGCTCTTGTCGCGCGTATGGGGCGTGCGACGGAGGACGATTCCACCACGCCGCTCTCCCTCCCCGCAGAGGGGGAGAGACCACGGGGGCGCCCACCGCTCCATCGTGGTGCGCCGCAGCACACGGCCACGAAAAGCGCCGCACCACGCCACAAAGTCGCTCGATCCTGCGCCCCATATGACACCCGTCGCGGGTTGTCGCTGGCCCCGGGGCACACGCGCCCTTCGTTCAGGAGAGCTTCAGCGTTATCCGGGCTTTAACGGCTCTCACGGAGTTTGTTCCTCAAAGGCCCGGCAGCCTTCCGGCGATCGGGCCCGCCACTTGCTTCTCCGGTCCGGCGCCTTCGCACATGCGAAGATCATGCGAAGACGACGACGGCTCCCGCGAGAACACACGTTCAGGAGACCACCCGATGCCCACCTCTCAGGCCCGCGTCCACACCGCCGAGGCGAGCCGCTACCTGCAGCAGCTCTGCCGGCATTGGAGCCACAAGTTCCCGGTCGAGAGCACGCCCGAGCGCGGCACGGTGCCGTTCGGCGACGACCGGGTCTGCACCTTCGAGGCCGAGCCCGACGCGCTGGTGATGCGCATCGCCACGTCCGACCCGGTCGGCCTGACGCGGCTGGAGAACGTGGTCGCCGACCACCTCGCGCGCTTCGCCTTCCGGGAGAGCCTCGGCGACATCACCTGGTCACGGGCCGCTTGATTTTCTGAGTCCCCTGCACCGATCTTGGGTCCGGCCCCGCCTGAGGGCCGGACGCGAGGGACAGGGACGATGACGGGACACGCCGAGCCGCAGACGGATCCGCGGCTCGACCGGCTGGCCACGGTGGCCGTGCGGGTCGGGCTCAACCTGCAGCCCGGCCAGGAACTCGTGCTGACGGCGCCCCTGGAAGCGCTGCCGCTCGCCCGCGCGATCACCCGCGAGGCCTATGCGGCGGGCGCCTCGCTGGTCACCACCCTGCTCGGCGACGACGTCGCCACGCTCGCCCGCTTCGCCCACGCGCCGGACGCCGCCTTCGACACGGCCGCCGGCTGGCTCTACGCCGGCATGGCCGAGGCCTACCGCAACGGCGCCGCGCGGCTCGCGATCAGCGGCGACGACCCGTCCCTGCTCGTCGGCCAGGATCCCGAGAAGGTCGCGCGCGCCAACCGCGCCCGCTCCAAGGCCTACGTGCCGGCGCTGGAACTCATCGCCAACTTCGCCACCAACTGGACCATCGTCTCGGCCGCGACCCCGGCCTGGGCCCGCACCGTCTTCCCCGACCTGCCCGAGGCGGAGGCGGTGGCCCGGCTCTGGGACGCAGTCTTCGCGGCCTCGCGCGTCAACGGGCCGGACCCGCTCGGCGCCTGGGCGAAGCACAACGCGGATCTCCACGCCCGCAAGGACCGGCTCAACGCGGAGCACTTCGCAGCCCTCCGCTTCCGCGGCCCCGGCACCGACCTGACGGTGGGGCTCGCCGACGACCACGAGTGGTGCGGCGGCGCGGCGACGTCGCGCAGCGGCATCACCTGCAACGCCAACATCCCGACCGAGGAGGTCTTCACCACGCCGCACAAGCTGCGGGTGGACGGCCACGTCACCAGCACCAAGCCGCTCTCCTACCAGGGCACGCTGATCGACGGGATCGCGGTGCGCTTCGCGGAGGGACGGATCGTGGAATCGAGCGCCCGCACCGGCGCCGACGTGCTCGCCCGGGTACTCGACACCGACGAGGGCGCGCGCCGCCTCGGCGAGGTCGCGCTGGTGCCGGCCTCCTCGGCGATCTCGGCCTCGGGGCTCTTGTTCTACAACACGCTCTACGACGAGAACGCGGCGAGCCACATCGCGCTGGGCCAGGCCTACAGCAAGTGTTTTCGCAACGGTGGCGCCGACTTCAGCGAGGACGACCTCGCGGCCCGCGGCGCCAACCGCAGCCTGATCCACATCGACTGGATGATCGGCTCGGCGGAGATCGACGTGGACGGCATCCGCGAGGACGGGCAGGCCGTGCCGGTGATGCGCCGGGGCGAGTGGGCCTGAACGCCAGCCCAGCCCTCCCCCTTCTGCGGGGGAGGGAGAGCTTCGCGCTCACGCGCTCCCGGTCGCCACGGGCCGGCTCTGGTCCGCCCCCCATTCCGACCACGACCCGTCGTAGAGGCTGCGGGCCGGATGCCCCAGCGTCTCCAACGCCAGCGAGATGATCGCCGCGGTCACGCCCGAGCCGCAGGTGGTGAGCACCGGCCGCTCCGGATCGACGCCGGCCGCTTCCAGCACCGCGCGCAGCGCGTCCGGGCTTTTCATGTGCCCGTCGCGCAGGAGGCTGGCGTAGTGCAGGTTCCGCGCGCCCGGCATATGCCCGGGGCGCACGCCGGGGCGGGGCTCGGCCTCCTCGCCGCGGAAGCGCGGGGCCGAGCGGGCATCGACCACCTGGGTCGAGCCGCCCGCCAGCGCCCGGGCGACATCGCCCGCATCCGCCACCGCGCCGTGGTCGAGCCGGGCGCTGAAATGGCGCCGCTCCCGCGGGGCCGGGGCGCCGTCCTCGGTCGGGTAGCCCGCCGCGACCCAGGCCGGCAGGCCGCCGTCGAGCACCAGCGCGTCGCGCACCCCGAAGGTGCGCAGCATCCACCAGACCCGCGGGGCCGAGAACAGCCCCATCCCATCGTAGACCACGATCTGCTGGCCGTCGCCGACGCCGAGCGCGCGCATGCGCGAGGCGAAGACCTCGGGGCGCGGCAGCATGTGGGGCAGCCCGGATGTCTCGTCGCTCATCCGGTCGATGTCGAAGCGCACGGCCCGCGGGATGTGGGCCGCCCGATACTCCGCCTCCGGATCGCGCCCGGCCGCGGGCAGGTACCAGGAGCCGTCGAGCACCACGAGGTCGGGCGCGTCGAGGCGTTGGTGCAGCCAGTCGGCGGAGACGAGGGGCGAGGCCATGCAGGGATCCGTGTCCTGTGATCAGGGCACCACTGAACCATATCCGGCCGCGCGGCGCGACCGGACCGTCAGCGGGCGGCGTAATAGTCCCGGTACCATGTGACGAAGGCCGGGATGCCCGTCGTGATCGGCGTCTCCGGCACCGCGCCGACGAGACGGCGCAGCAGCTCGGTCGAGGCCTGGGTGCGCGGCACGTCGCCGGGCGGCAGCGGCTTCAGGATGCGCTCCGCCGGCCGGCCGAGTGCCCGCTCCAGCGTGTCGATCATCGCGTCGAGGCGCACCGGCCGGCCGCCGCCGATATTGACGAGCCGGTAGGCCGCGCTCGGGCTCAGCGTGTCCTCGGGCCCGACCGGCTCGCCCTCTCCGGGCAGCGGCGGGACTGCGTCGACGAGGCGGCGCACCGCCTCGACCAAGTCGTCGATATAGGTGAAGTCCCGCTCCGCCGCGCCGCCCGCGAAGACCTCGATCGGCTCGCCCGCCAGGATCTTCCGGGTGAACAGGAACAGCGCCATGTCGGGCCGGCCCCACGGCCCGTAGACGGTGAAGAAGCGGAAGGCCGTAGTCGGGATGCCGAAGAGGTGGCTGTAGGAATGCGCCATCGCCTCCATGGCGAGCTTGGTCGCCGCGTAGAAGGTCAGCGGGCTCACCGCGCGGTCGGTCTCGCGGAAGGGCAGGGCGGTATTGCCGCCATAGGCCGAGCTCGTCGAGGCGAGGAGCAGGTGGCGCACGGGGTTGGCGCGCACTGCCTCCAGCAGGTTGAAGCTGCCGGTGAGGTTGGAATCGGCGTAGGCCTGCGGGTTCTCCAGGCTGTAGCGCACGCCCGCCTGGGCGGCGAGGTGCACCACGATCTCGGGCTTCATCCCTGTCAGGAGGTCGCGCAGCAGGCCGGGCGTCTCGAGGCGGCCCTCGACGGGCGTGAAGCCGGGCCGGTTCGCGAGGTCCGCGTGCCGGGCACGCTTCAGGCCGACATCGTAGTAGTCCGAGAAGGCGTCGAGGCCGGTGACGGCGTGGCCCTCGGCGAGCAGGCGCCGGCCGAGATGGTAGCCGATGAACCCGGCCGAACCGGTCACGAGGACGCGCATCGCCAGTCTCCCGCGGCCCGGAACGCCGCGCAGGGCCGTCCGCCGGACGCCTACACTGCCGCGCGGCACGGCTCAAGCGGACCGCCGAGGGCCTGATTCGGCACGGGTCCAAGCCCGACGAGGCGGGACGGCTCGCAAAAAGAAGGGGATAGGGTTGCGGCTCGGGCATGGCGGGGCCGCTCGGCCCTGCTGCACGGCGCGGCGCCGAGGAGGGCCGAAACCTCGCACGAGTCTCCGCACACCAATCCAGATCACCGCGAGACCACTATCGGCTCGCGCGATGACTGTCCTATCGAGCAAGACAGCGCCGAGACGGGCGGCGGTATAGAACCGCAACGCTCGTGCGCGGGCGCACCGACGCCCGGCCGGTCTTGTTTTCCCGCACCGGAATCCCAGCTATAACAATACGATGATGCCTGCGCACCGGCCCGAACGGGTCCGGGGCGGTGCCCGACCCGGCACTGGCCGCGCAGACCCACGGCTTTGTCCCTGCCGGGCCGGCGCTCCGCGACGGCAGGATCCCCGAACCCTCTCAAGTCGTCCGATGAATCAACTCGTCCGCATGTCCCAGATCGGCGAAGCCGAGACCATCAAGGAGCCCTCGGCCGACCTGCGCGTGCCCTTCGCGCAGTCGGGGGCCTTCGTCTGCAAGTTCATCATCGGCGAGCCGACCGAGCGCGCCGTGTGCTGCGGCGCGCCCGTGCAGGACGGCAAGAGCTGGTGCGCCTACCATCGCCGCATCGTCTTCGAGCCGACCCGCCCCGGCCGCATCCGCTGAGAACGCCGGTAGCCGTCCTCAGTCGAGATCCTCGTCGTCGCGGCCCGGCCGGTAGATCCTGAGGACGCGCCCGTCCGGATAGGCGACGTGGCGGCCGCGCACCGCGAGATAGCCGGCTTCCTCGGCGCTCCAGAGACGCTCCAGCCGCGGGTCCCGCGGGTCGTAGGCACGCGGCATGGGATAGTACGGCTGCGCCGCCGGTTCGGCCGGCGGCCAGTCCCGGTCGAGCGGCCGCGCGACCCGGACCGGACGCACCGCCCCGCGCCGCACGGTCCGTTCGGGCCGTACCACGACCGCCCGGGCCGCCACCGCACGGCGGGCCGGAGCGGCACGCGCCGCCCGCGCGGATTTCCTCACTGAAGACTCGGCCCGTGCGGGTGCCGCAGCCGCGGCAGGCTTGGCAGCCGATGTCGCGGTCGCCTTGGTGCGTTCGGCCGCCTGCGCCGGCTCCGTGCGGGGCGGCGAGACGGCGGCCGGGGCGCCGGTCCTCGGCGGCGGATCCGTCCAGGTTCCGGCCGACGGTTCGGCACGCGCTCCGGACTGTGCGAGGACGAGGGCGGCGAGGGCGAAGCCCAGGCCGAGAGGGGATCGGATCGGCATCGGCGTCCCTCCGCATGGCGGCGCGGATCGGGGATCCGGCTCGTCATGCGCGAAAGACTACCGAAAGCATGGCCGCGCGTCCACGCGTCGCGCGACCCGGATCAACATGTGATCCGGCGTGCGAGGCCAAATGAGACCAAGTCAGAGCCTGGGCTCGACTTGGTCTGCGCCTGTACAGTCACGAACCGCGCCGGCAACCCCGTCGCACGCTGCTATCCGGACAGCCTGCGAGGGGTCGGCGCGATCCGACAGGACGCCCGTCACTCCGCCGGCACGCCGTGCTGCGGCGGGCGCACCGCGCCGGGCTCGGCCTCCGCCCGCATCCCGGCCTCGACGTCGCGGCGGCGGAAGAGCCGCATCACCACCACGAAGAAGACCGGCACGAAGAACACCGCGAGCACGGTGGCCGAGATCATGCCGCCCATCACGCCGGTGCCGATCGCCTGCTGGCTCTTCGAGGCCGCGCCCGTGGCAATCGCCAGCGGCACCACGCCGAAGATGAAGGCGAGCGAGGTCATCACGATCGGCCGGAAGCGCAGGGTGGAGGCCTGGATCGTCGCCTCGATGATGTTGGTCCCGGGCTTCCAGAGGTCCTTGGCGAACTCCACGATCAGGATCGCGTTCTTGGCCGAGAGGCCGATGATCGTGATGAGCCCGATCTTGAAGTAGACGTCGTTCGGCATGCCGCGCAGGTACACCGCCGCCACCGAGCCGATCACGCCGAGCGGGATGACGAGCAGCACCGAGAATGGGATCGCCCAGCTCTCGTAGAGCGCCGCCAGGCACAGGAACACGATCAAGACCGAGAGGGCGAGGAGCAGCGAGGCCTGCGAGCCCGCCTGCTTCTCCTGCAGGGACTGGCCGGTCCAGGTGTAGCCGAAGCCCTTGGGCAACTGCTGCATCAGCCGCTCCATCTCACTGATCGCCTCGCCCGAGGTGTGGCCCGGCGCCGGCTCGCCGGTGAAGCGCACCGACTGGTAGCCGTTGAAGCCGACGATCTGGCTCGGGCCCATGCTCCACTTCAGGTCGGCGAAGGAGGACATCGGCACCATGGTGCCCTGGCTGTTCTTCACCGCGTAGTTGAGGATGTCCGAGGCCTGCATGCGCTGCAGCTGCTCCGCCTGCACGTAGACGCGCTGCATCTTCCCCCGGTTCGGGAAGTCGTTGGTGTAGACCGAGCCGAGGTTCACCTGGATCGTGGCGTTGATGTCCTCGAATTTCACGCCGAGCGCCGCCGCCTTCTCGCGGTCGATGATCAGTTCGGCCTGCGGCGTCGCCGGCAGGCCCTCGATCTTCACCTTCTGCAGGATCGGGCTCTGCTGCGCGATCTTGAGAAGCTGCGCCTCGGCAGCGGCGAGCGCCGAGTAGCCCCGTTGCGCCCGGTCCTGCAGGCGGAAGGAGAAGCCCGCCGCGTTGCCGAGGTTGTCGACCGGCGGCGGCTCCTGCGCGTCGATGATCGCGTCCCGGTACCCACTGAGCGCCGCGTTGGTGCCGGCGACCAGCGCGGCGGCCGAGTTCTTCGCGTCGCGCTCGCCCCACGGCTTCAGGGTCACGAAGGCCTGGCTCAGGTTCGGGCCCTGGCCGGAGAACGAGAAGCCATTGAGCGTGGTCACGGTGGCGACGCCCGGTTGGGCCAGCAGATGCTCCTCGACCTTGCGCACCGCGGCCTGCGTCCGGTTGTAGGAGGCGCCGGGCGGGGTCTGGATGTCGACCGTGAAGAAGCCCTGGTCCTCGATCGGCAGGAAGCCCTCGGGCAGGCGCAGGAAGGCGTAGCCGACGCCCGCGACCAGCGCGAGGTAGACCAGCATCACCCGGCCCGACTTCTTGATGAACCAGCGGGTGCCGCGGCCGTAGCGCGCGGTCTCGCGGTCCACCACCCGGTTGAACCAGCCGAAGAACCCGCCCTTGGCGTGGCCGTGGCCCTTCTCGATGGGCTTCAGCAGCGTGGCGCAGAGGGCCGGGGTCAGGGTCAGCGCCAGCAGGGCCGAGAAGCCGATGGAGGTGACCATCGCGATCGAGAACTGCCGGTAGATGATGCCGACCGAGCCGGGGAAGAAGGCCATCGGGATGAACACCGCGACGAGCACCAGCGTGATGCCGATGATGGCGCCGGTGATCTGGTCCATGGCCTTGCGGGTGGCCTCCTTCGGGTGGAGGCCCTCCTCGTTCATGATGCGCTCGACATTCTCGACCACGACGATCGCGTCGTCGACCAGGATGCCGATCGCCAGCACCATGCCGAACATGGTGAGCACGTTGATCGAGAAGCCCGCGAGCAGCATCACCGTGACGGTGCCCATCAGGGCGATCGGCACGACGATGGTCGGGATCAGGGTGTAGCGGATGTTCTGCAGGAACAGGAACATCACGATGAAGACCAGCACCACCGCCTCGACGAGGGTGTGCAGCACCTTCTCGATCGAGGCCTCGACGGCGGGCGTGATGTCGTAGGGGATATCCCACTTCAGGCCCGGCGGGAAGAACTGGGCCAGCTCCTCCATCTTGGCGCGGATGCCCTTGGCGGTCTCCAGCGCGTTGCCGTCCGGCGCCAGCGTCACCGAGATGCCGGCGGCCTCGCCGCCGTTGAGGCGCGTCGAGAACTGGTAGGCATCGCCGCCGAGCTCGATCCGCGAGACGTCGCGCAGGCGCACGTTCGAGCCGTCGGGGTTGGCCCGCAGCACGATCGCGCCGAAATCGTCGACCGTGCTGAGCTGGCCCTTCACGATGATCGGCGCGAAGACCGCGTGGTTAACCGGGCTCGGCTGCGCGCCGACCGCGCCGGACGCGATCTGGATATTCTGGTTGCGGATCGCGTCGGTGACGTCCTCCGGCGTCAGCGAGAGGCCGCGCAGCTTGTCCGGGTCGACCCAGACGCGAAGCGAGCGCTCCGTCGAGTAGAGGGTCGCGCGCCCGACGCCCGGGATGCGGCGGATCTCGTTGATCACGTTGCGCATCAGGAAGTCGCCGAGGCCGATCTCGTCCATCTTCCCGTCGGTCGAGACCAGCGTGATGATGTTGAGGGTCGCGGCGGAGGCCTCCTCGACCAGGATGCCGTTCTGGCGCACCTCCGCCGGCAGGCGCGCTTCCACGCGCTTCAGGCGGTTCTGCACCTCGACGGAGGCCAGCGCCGGGTCGGTGCCGGGCTCGAAGGTCGCCGTGATGTTGATCGAGCCGAACGAGTCGGTGGTCGACTCGAAGCTCATGATGTTGGCAGCCCCGTTCAGCTCGTCCTCGATGAGCCGGGTCGTGCCCGTGTAGAGGCTCTCGACCGAGGCGCCCGGGAAGGCGGTGGACAGGGCGATCGAGGGCGGCGCGATCACCGGGTACTGCGCGATCGGCAGCATCGGGATCGAGAGGGCGCCCCCGAGGATGATGAACAGCGCGACGACCCAGGCGAAGACCGGGCGGTCGATGAAGAAGCGTGCCATGGTTCAGACTCCTCGGCGCGCGCTCAGCGGACCTGGCTCGCGGCCTGGCGCTTGGCCTCGCTCTCGGCCTCGTCCGGATCGTGCGGCTTGCCGGCCTCGCTCTCGTGGGGCGCGGTCTGATCGACCGGCTTCACCTCGATGCCGGCGGAGATCTTCTGGAACCCCTCGACCACGATGCGCTCGCCGGCCTTGAGGCCGTCGCGGATCAGCCAGTTCTGGCCGACCACCGGGCCGACCTCGACCGGCTGGAGGGCGACCTTGTTCCCCTCCTTCACCACCCAGACCTCGGGCTTGCCGTCGGCGGTGCGCTGGATCGCCTGCTGCGGCACCGCGATCGCGTCGGAGTCGATGCCCTGCTTGATCCGGGCGCGGACATACATGCCGGGGAAGAGCTCGTCGTTCGGGTTCGGGATCAGGACGCGGAGCGTCACCTGGCCGGTGCTCGGGTCGGCGGTCACGTCCGAGAAGAGCAGGCGGCCGGCGAGCGGGTAGAGCTCGCCGTCGTCCATGATCAGGTGGACGTTGGCCGTGTCGTTCTCGAGCTTCGACAGCTCGCCGCTGGCCAGATCCCGCCGCAGCTTGTTCAGCTCGCCCACCGACTGCGTGATGTCGACGTAGATCGGGTCGAGCTGCTGGATCGTGGCGAGCACGCCCGTCGAGCCCTGCTCGATCAAGGTGCCCTCGGTGAGGAGCGCCCGGCCGATGCGGCCCGAGATCGGGGCGCGCACATCGGTCCAGCCGAGGTTGAGCTTCGCCCGGTCGCGCGCCGCCTTGGCGCCCGCCACCTCGGCCTCCGCCTGCTTCTTGCCCGCGAAGGCGGTGTCGTACTGGGCCTGGCTCGCGGTGTTGCGGGCGAGCAGGGTCTCCAGGCGCTCGGCCTGCTGGTTGGCGAGCACCAGCGCCGCCTCCCTGTTGGCGAGCGTCGCCTCGGCGCTCATCAGCTCGACCTCGTAGGGGGCCGGGTCGATCTTGTAGAGGACATCGCCCTCCTTCACCGCCGAACCCTGCTCGAACAGCCGCTTCACCACGAGGCCCGAGACGCGCGAGCGCACCTCGGCGATGCGCATCGGCGCGACGCGGCCGGGCAGGTCGCGCACGTAGGGGATCGGCTGCGGCGCCACCGTGACCACGCCGACCTCGGGCGGGGCTTGCGGAACGGGGGCGGCGGCCTGACGCTGGTTGCAGGCGGAGACCGAGACGAGCACCGCGCCCAGGAGCGCCGCGACGGGCCAAGAGACGGGCCGAGAGACGGGCCGCAGGACCGGCCGGGTCAGCGAACGACGGGCGGGGAGGGGGTTGGAGGTCACGATCACTTCGCTCCTGCGACGGGCGTCTGGGGAGGAGGGCCGCTGACGATCGGCCGTCCGGAGTTTCGAGCGCGGGGCGCGGCCGCCGGCATGGCGGTGCCGGGCGGGGCGTGCAGGGCGCGGCGCGCGGTGCCGTCCTCGCGGAGACCGGCACGCGGCGGATCGGTCCGGGCGCTATGGACGCGGATCTTGGCATTCGCACGACGCATCGGGCGTGCCGAATAGCATCCTCATCCCTTCGAGTCCGTTTCTCGGGAAACGGATCCTAGGCGGCTCCCCGGCCGTCAGGCGCGCCGGGGCGGACGCTCGGGGAGGCGCGCGGCGGCCGAGGGCGGGACCGGATCGGTACGCGGCGCGAAGAGAGGGGTGCGGTCCGCGCTCACCCGGCTCGAGGCCCGGGGCGCGAGCGTGCGGGACTCGCCCGCCGGCTCGTCGGCATCGACCGACACCTGAACGGCGTAGCGCTGGACGGGACAGGCGGGATCGCGCACCTTGGCGGCCGCGCAAGGCCGCACGGGCCTCATCTCGGCATCCGCCGTGGCCGGCAGGCCGGCGAGGACGAGGAGCGACAGCACGGCGAGCAGGGACAGCAGCGCGGCTGGCAGCGCGGGTCTCGGGGCGCGTCGTCGACGCCGGGTCTCTGTCTCGTAACCGTGGGGCACGCGCCCAGAGTAGGGGACGAGGACGGTCCGGCGCAATCGCCTGCGACATCCTGGCATGATTCCAGGACGCGGGGCGAGGGAACCGAATCGCACGGAGCCCAGGATCGGTTTCCTCCGCCGAACCAAGCGCTTCCGGGCCGTCCGCGGATGCGGCCCACACATGAGGCGCCGCGTCAAGGCGGTGTTGCGCAGATCACACAGACGTCGTCGCGCGGCCCGGATCCGGTGCAGCGGGCCAGAAGCTGCCGCAAAGCGCTGGGCTTCTCCGCCCACCCATTCGCAGAGGAGACCTCCATGACGACGCGCATCGCCGCCCTTGCCCTCGGGGCCGGGCTGGCGCTCGCCGCCGGGCCCGCCTCGGCCGGCCCCTTCGACAGCGGCCCGCTGGCCGATTTCATGAACATCTTCAAAACGCAGGCGATCCCGCGCGAGACCGTGGCCTATGCCGGCAAGGAGAAGCCCGGCACGATCGTGGTCTCGACCCGCCAGCGCCGGCTCTACTACGTGCTCGGCAACGGCGCGGCGATCCGCTACGGCGTCGGCGTCGGCCGCCAGGGCTTCTCGTGGTCGGGCGTGAAGACCGTCACCATGAAGAAGGAATGGCCGGCTTGGCGCCCGCCGGCCCAGATGCTCGCCCGCCGCCCGGACCTGCCGCGCTACATGGCGGGCGGCCAGGACAACCCGCTGGGCGCGCGCGCCCTCTATCTCGGCTCCTCGCTCTACCGCATCCACGGCTCGAACGAGCCCGAGACCATGGGCGCGGCGGTCTCCTCGGGCTGCATCCGGATGACCAACAAGGACGTGGTCGATCTCTACGACCGGGTGCGGGTCGGCACGAAGGTCGTCGTGCACGACTGAAACGCCGCGTGCTCCGGGGCTGCGCGCCCCGGGCCCCCGCCGAAAAGCGGCCTTGGGCGCCGAAAGGGCCTGAGGCCCTTGGGGATCCCCCGATCGGTCACTTCGGCATGAAGGCCCAGTAGTCGAGGTCGAGGATGACGGCCGGGTCGTAACCCTCGCCCTGACGGTCCGGATGGGCGCCGCAGGGCTGGTTCTTCGTCGCCACCGTGCGCAGGCGCAGCAGGCCGACATCGTCGCGGCCCACATCGGCCGTGTCGAGCACCTCGCTCCAGGCGTAGACGGTGTCGCCGGAGAACAGCGGCGCCACGTGCCGGCCCGCATTGATGCCGGCCAGCGCGAAGGCATTGGCGAGCCCGTTGAAGCTGAGCGCGCGGGCGAGCGAGATCACGTGGCCGCCGTAGATCAGCCGCCGGCCGAAGCGGGTGTCCTTCGCCGCGTGGTTGTCGAAATGCACCTTGGCGGTGTTCTGGAACAGGCGGGTGGCGATCTGGTGCTCGGCCTCCTCGACGGTCATGCCGTCGACGTGGTCGATGCGCTCGCCCCGCTGGTAGTCGCCGAAGCGGTGCGGGCTGCCCGCGAGGTCGAGGTCGTAGGCGGACGCGTCCAGGCGGGGCAGGGCGCCCGCGAGATCCTGCGGATCGACCACCTTGGCGAGACTCGGCACGTGCTCCTCGGCGATCGCGGCTTGCGGATCGCGCTTGCGCACGAGGACCCAGCGGCAATAGCTCAGCACGGTCTCACCCGCGGCGTCCGAGCCGACCGAGCGCACGTAGACGACGCCGGTCTGCCTGTTGGAGCTCTCCTTGAGGCCGATCACCTCGGAGACGGTGGAGAGCGTCTCGCCCGGATAGACCGGCCGGCGGAAGCCGCCCTCCGCGTAGCCCAGATTGGCCACCGCGTTGAGCGAGATGTCCGGCACGGTCTTGCCGAACACCACGTGGAAGGTGAGCAGGTCGTCGAGCGGACTCCGCGGATAGCCGATGGCCTGCGCGAAGGCGTCCGAGGACTGCACGGCGAAGCGCGGCCCATAGAGGGCGGTGTAGAGCGCCACGTCGCCCGCGGTCACGGTGCGGGGCGTCGCGTGCCGGATGGTCTCGCCGAGGCGGTAATCCTCGAAGAAGCGGCCGGGATTGGTCTTCATGGGCGTTCCCCCTGGTGTCGTTCGTTTGTTGTTCGTTGGGCGGCCGTGACCGCCGGCCAGGACCGGGCTTCAGACCAGGAAGCGCGCGAGATCGACCGTGATCAGCCGCTGCACGAAGAGCAGCAGCAGGATCAGGATGACGGGCGAGATGTCGACGCCGCCGAGGTTCGGCAGCAGGTTGCGGATCGGGCGCAGCACCGGCTCGGTGAGGCGGTAGAGCACCTCGCCGATCTGGGCGACGATGGGGTTGCGCACGTTCACCACGTTGAAGGCCACGAGCCAGCTCAGCACGGCGCTCGCGATGAGGACGTAGATGAACAGGTTGATGACCGTGTTGATGAGCCAGAGCAGGGCAAACATGCGCGGCGTCGTATCCTCAGATCTGGGCGCCGCCGGTGGCCCGCACGGGCGGCGCGTCGAAAGGTTGAAAATCGGGAATTGACAGGCTGAGCCGCCCAAGCCTACAAGGCCGGCGTCCCGGACGGGGCTGTAGCTCAGATGGGAGAGCGCCGCAATCGCACTGCGGAGGTCAGGGGTTCGAATCCCCTCAGCTCCACCACCGACTTTCGCTTGAAAATTGGTGTGTGGCATCAAGGACTTGGGGAGTGGCAGCTCCCGGATAAATCCCAATTCCTCCCACGCTTCCGTTTCGCTAAATCCCAGGCGTGGTCCGGTTTTCGACAGGATATCCACACCACCCCCGCGCAGCTACGGGGCAACCCTTGCTGTGCCTGACCCACGCCGTGCGCGTTGGTAGAGGGCGCGCCGGCCGGTGAATATCGAAGCCTGCACCGGCTTGGCGGGACCGCCGTCGTCCGGACCGGATGATCCAGGGATTCCGAGCGGCGGGGGCTACAAGGCCGCGCCGAGCCCGATTCGGAGGCGGTACTGCCACGTCAGCGAGAGGCAGACGCCTTCGAGGCTGGCCCAGATGTGGGCCGCATCCACGCCGAGCTGGAACAGGTTGCGCTGGAAGACCGCGCGGGTGTCCCGCGGGATCTCGAAGCTGTTCTCCGCCATGCCGGGCGGCGTCCACGCCGAGGCCGGATCGGGGTGGGCCGAGAACAGGCCCTTCTGGCTCGCGATGCGGGGCGCCAGGGCGGAGGGCAGCAGGAAGCCGACCTCGGCGATCTCGAAGGGGCCGGGACCCCGCTCGGGGTCGATCATGGAACTGCCGCCGAGCGGATGCGCGTACACGATGGCGTCCTCGTTCGCGGGCTGGCTGGCAACGGCGAAGAAGCAGGCGATGAGCGGATTGGTCGTCCAGTCGAGCAAGCGGGTCGGGAGACCGTAATGCTGACCCAGCGCCAGCCAGTCCCAATCCGTCGCCCCGGGCATCGCGACGTGCAGCCTGGCCTCGCGCTTGAAATCCTGGAACAGTTGCCGTTCGTGGCGCGGGTCGAACTCGGCGCCCCGGCCGGCGCTGGGCTTGCACTCGAAGGCCTTCGACGCGCAGCCGCGGAACACCCATCGTGAGTTCATGCGTGCCGCCAGGAAGGCGTGGAACGCCTGCCAGCGCTCCTGCGCCGGCCCGCCCTCTCCATCGCCGGACCCCGATGGTCCGGACGGGGACGGCGTGCGATCAGGCGCCCGCAGGCGCGCCGGAGCGGGTGGAAACCGTGGCGGCCTCAACGGGTGCCCTCCCGGCCGCCGATCACCGCAGGCATGCCACACACGTCCGGTAGAGCGCCGTGGCGAGATCGTGCGTCACCTCGCAGCCGCTTCCCGAGAACATCGTCAAATCCCCGCCGGAGGCCGTCTCGGCGAGCAGCACCACCGGCATGCCGTTGGCTTGCGCGTAGCCGACGTGAAGGTTCGTCCCGAGGTCGGCGACGTCGCCCAGGGCTAGGAGGGCTGAATGGGGCACGCGAGGCCGGGGCGGCCAATTCGCTCGCGTGGGTGAGCGGGGGCCGTCGTCCGCAAACGCCGTCTCCGTCCTGAACCCGAGCGCGTCGAGGTAAGCGGCCGCCTCGTCGAAGAGCCATCTTTGGGCCATGGTCCGGCGCGGTCCGGACAGGTAGACCCGGCAACCCGACGCGGGGCGCCCGGGCACCGCCTCCATCCCTTCGAGCTCGTCCGGCGGAGGCAGCGGCAACCGAGCCCCGTCGTTGAACCACGCCACGCAGCGGGACGCGAGGTCGGCCGCCCCCACGGCGTCGAAGCCACGCTCGCCCCAATAATGCGCGAAGGCCGCGCAGAAGACGTCGCCGGCCCCGATCCTGAACCAGCGGCGGGCGGCGTACGCCGGCACCGGGATGCCGGGGGCGTCGCCCCGGTACACCGTGGCACCGCCGAATGCGTGGCGCGACACGACGAGCGTGGCGCCCTCGCGGGCCATGACGCCGGTCGCGGCGTCGCGCGGGTCCGGGAGCGGCCCGAGCCGGACCAAGTCGGCATCCTGCACCACGTAGGCGAGTTGCTCCGTCGCCCGCGAGCCGGAACGCACGAAGGAGGACGCGGGGTCGGCGGAGCGCGGGTCGTAGACCGCCCGGCCGGCCGTGAGCCGGGCCGTGCCCTCCAGCATGCCGAACCCGAGCACGACGTCGCCGGTGACGGCCAGGTCGGCGTAGCGCCGGCCGGCCTCGGGAACCCAGCTCTTGCGAAGGGGATGCCAATACTCGAATTCGAGCCGCTCCCCGATGGCGACGATGTCCGTCTCGACCTCGAAGGCGGCCATGGTCGCCCGGAGGTCGCCGGCCGACTCGGCGTAAGCATACGTGCTCAGGCGGGTGCCCGGGGACAGCGCGCTCACCGCCATGGCGGCGCGCGCGCCCGAACCGAACAGGCCGGCCCAGGCGGGGAACGCGCAGCTCTCGAAATATGTGCCGCCGACGACGTTCACGCCTCGGCCCTCGTGACCGTAACGGTGCAGCGCGTCGCGCCGACATCCTCGATGAGGGCCTCGAACCGCACCCCCTGGTCGAGGCAGCCGAGCAGGCTCACGAGGCCGCGGAACGCGGCGAGGGCGCCGACGGTCGCCCCGTCGGCGGTGCGGCAGACTGCGGTGCTGGCGCCCGCGCCGGCCACGAGGTCCACCTCCAACACGTCTCCGGCCTGCAGGCCGCGCGTGGCGTCGCGGCGGACACCGATCAGGTCGACCGTGAAGGTCAGGTCGCACTCGTCGGACCCTGTCCGGACCTGTCCCATGCCGTACGGCATGCGGCGGCGTTTGGGTGGGAGCCCTCCGCCCATTCGTCAACCCTCCGCCCGCGCCGCGTCCGGTCGGTCCGGGGCCGCGCGGGATGCCTTCACGTCGGACCGCAGGCCGAACGACCGCAAGGTCTCGCGATGCTTCTCGCATCCGCGGCACTGCCCGCAGGCATATTCCATGACGTGACAGGAGAATGTCGCACCGAGCGCCGAGGCGGGAAGGCCGGACGCCGCGAGAAGGGCCGGCCCGCTCAGGTGCCGTGCGGGCGCCACGACGCGCACCCCACCCTCCTGGAGCCGCATCAGTCGGTCGAGCGTCCGCAGGAATGGGGCGCGTCCGTCGGCGTGGACATCGGTCGCCACCGTTCCGATGAGGATCTCCGACAGGCCTTCCGCGACGAAGCGCATGCCTGCGAGGGTGACCAGGATCTGGTTGCGGTAGGGCCACCATTCGGGGGCACGCGCGAGCGCGGCGGGCTCCCCGCCGGCCAGGGGCCCGAGGCCAAGCCCGGACAGGTCGACCTGAAGCGTTTCGAGCCGCAGCCCGAACTCGGCCGCGATGGACGTCGCAGCCGCCCTTTCGCCCGCCGCCGGCCGCTGGCCGTAATCGACGAACAGGCAGGCGTCCGGCCTCTGCCACCAAGCGAGGGCGGTCGAATCGAGGCCGCCGGAAAACAGCAGAACCCTCATCGCAGCGAGGCCCACACGACCCGATAGAGGGCGGAGGCGAAATCGTCGACGACCTCGCAGCCGGTGCCGGCCAGCATGGTCAGGTGATGCTCGTCGAGGCGTTCGGCCAGCACGACCACTGGGATGCCGCGCGCCCGCGCATGTCCAACCTCGAAGATCGAGCCCGGGTCCGCCCCGTCGAGCAGGGCGAGCACGGCTTGGCAGCCGTCGAGCCCCGCGAGGTCGGCGGTGGCGAGGGCGACGGCGCCGCCCCCCGTGCCCACGTCGTGCAACGGCGAGAAGACAGACGCGCCGAGGGCGTGCAGCCGGTCCCGTGCCTCCTCGACGAGCCAGCGTTGGGCGATGTGGAAGAACGGGGCCGCGAGGTAGACGCGGCCGGGCTCCCCGCCCACGGGTGCGAGCGCCTGGTCGGCGAGGTCGGCGGCCGCGGGCAGCGGCAGCGAGCGCGTGTCGACGAAATGGTGGACCGCGCGCGACGCCAGGTCGGCCGCCGCCGCGGCGTCGAGGCCGCGCTCGCCCCAGTGATGCGCGAAGGCGGCGCTGAAGACGTCGCCCGAGCCGATCTTGAACACGCGGGCGGATCGATAAGCGGGCACCGCGACGGGGTCGCGACCAGGCCGGTGGACGGTCGCGCCCGAGCAGCCACGCTTGACCACGACCACGTCGGCCGCGTGCAGGGCGAGAACGGCCTCGCCTGCGGCCGGCCCCTCCTCGCCCGTCGCCCCCTCCGCCTCCCCCTCGTTCAGGACTACGGCCAGGGCCTCGGCCCGGGACCCGTTGGCGCGGAACGGGACAACGTCGTCGCCCTGCGGGTCGTGGACCGCCCGCTCCGCGGACACGACCGCGTCGCCCTCCACGAAGCCGAAACGCAGCACGACCCGCCCGTCGACCGAGAGGGCCGGGTGTCGCGTCGGCACGCCGGGCCGCAGCGTGGCCGGCGACAGGGCATGGAAGTAGCCGAAGCTGATCTCCTCGGCGATGGGCATTACCGTCGCCGTCACCCCGCAGGCGTGCATCGAGCTCTCGACGTCGCGGGCCCAGCCTGCGAAGGCATAGGTGTGAAGGCTGCTGCCCGGCGAGAGCTGCCCGACCGCCGCGGCGGCACGGCCGCCCGAACCGAACAGCCGGCGCCAGCGCGGGATCTCGCAGATCTCCAGGTAGGACCCTCCGGCGACGATCAACCCAGCACCGGTGCGATGGCGACGCGACAGAGGAGGCGGCCGACCTGCGTCACGGTCGCCGCGTAGCGGTGGTGGGTGCGCAGGCAACCGAGAAGTTCGTCGAGGCCTTCGACGTTCGCCAGCGTGCCGACCACCTGCCCGGCGGGGCGGGTACGGCACACGGCGGTCTCGAACGCACCCGCCCTGTGCAGCGCGACGTCCAGGACGTCGCCGATGCGCACGACGGCGACGACGTCGGCCCGGACCCCGGTCAGTTCGACGTCGTAACTGAGGTCGCAGGGCGAGCCCGTCGGCGCATTCCCGCCCTCCGATCCGGCGGTCGAGCTCGGCGCGCCCGGCCCTGCACCGGCCGGCGCGACCAGGCGACGGCCCGAACTTTTCTTGCTGCCCCCCGACATCCCGCTTGCCCGGCCACTGGTGAAGGAGACCTGATTTCTTATCGGCCTCCGCCGTCGCCGGTCAAACCGGTCCCCGGCCGATGTTGCGCATCGCCCGCCACATGACGGCATCGACCAGCGACGGCTTCGCGTCCAGGGCCACGCAGAACTGCAGGAAGCGCCGTTCGAGCGCCTCGTAGTCCCGCGGGAGGCGGATCGGCCGCTCGAACAGGCCGATCAGGAGGCCTGCACGGATGATGTGAATGTCGAGGATGGCGACCTCGTCCGAGCCCAGCCAGTTCCGGGTGACCCACGAGGCGGTCTTCGGACCGACGCCGGGCAGGCGCATCAGGTGGCGTCGGAAGGCCAGGGCGTCGCTCGACGGCGGAGGATCGGTCTCGATGAGCGTCAGCGCGTCGGCGAGCCTGCCCGCCCTCTGCTTCGGGAAGCGGTAGCGCACCGACCTTTCGCCGATGCGGACCGGCCTGCGCAGGAGGGCCTCGATCTCATCGGCCCCGGGACGACGGCCCGGCTCGAAGATCCCATCCGCGGCGAGCGCGCGATGGACCGCGTGGTTGACCTCGGCCGTGATGCCGTAGCCCCCGAGCAGACAGAAGCCGATCTCGTGGGCCAGGCTGACCTCCCGCCCCACGAACCCGTCGACCGGCTCGCTGGCCCGACCGACCATGAAAGCCCAGAACGCGGCACTCGGCACCCATTCCGGGCGCCCCCACCGCACCCCCGGCATCAATTCGGCCTCCGGGTCCGCGGGAATCGTCGCGACCGACCGCGTCCTCCCGGACGTCTGAGCCTGCATCCTGCGCGCCTTGATTATTCGTTATCATTCGATTTTATTGACTTCATGAGCGGAAGCAAGCGGGCGGCTGACGGCGGGGATGCGCATGCGCTGGCGATTGCCCTCGGTCGCGTGCGTCGAGAGCGCGGGCTTACGCAGGCTGCCCTTGCCAAGATCCTCGGCGCGAGCCAGGCGACCATATCGAAGCTATTGGCAGGGCAACATAAGCCTAGACCCGCGCTGCATCTCGCCGCGGTTCGGTTCATCGGTGCGCACCCGTCGGAGGATCCCGCGGCTTTCTCGAACCTGACGCTGCGCGTGGAGGCGGCTGCACGGCAGTCGGTCGCGTTCCGAGCGCTCCTGGAGGCCGCGGTGGCGCTCTTGAATGAAAACGAATAGCCGCGCCGGGCGGTGCGGCAAGGTCGGGAACCGTCGTTCTCGGCGCCGGATGGAACGTGCCCCGGGACCAGGCCGAGGCGGCGCGCCCGGGCGGCGGGACCCGGCGCCTCGATGACGAGCGCGGGTGCCGCCCCCCCCGGGCCTGGTCGCTCAAACGAATGCATCCACGGCGGGTAGGCCCCGGCATGATCGCGGCGCCCGGGCGCCGGCGGCGCTCGGCCCCTTCGGCGTGGGATGACAATGGTCCGGCGTGCGGATACGGCGTCGGCCGAGGTGTTTGCCGACTTCGAACGGATCGGCTCGCCCTCGGCCTGCCCGACGCGACGTCGCCCGGGCTACGCCATCGCCTTCCCATCGGCAGGAGCATTTGTCTCGGGGTGCCCCACGCCTTTCGCATGTTCAAGGCCATGACGGATCTCGGCTTCGCCCAGGGCGAGGCGCTCGCCGTCGGCGGATTGATGGAGATTTCCCGGCATCCCGATACCCGCTTCGACGGCGAGGCTTGCCTCGACCGGCTGTGCGAGGGAGGCTTCGCCGAAGAGGCCGCGGAGGCGGTGGCCAGCGCGTTGCGCCACTGCTTCCTGTCGGAGAAGGCCACCGCGCAGTACGAGCGGACCAAGCTGAAGACGGCGCTGGTTCGCGGCGGCATCGCCGCCGCGAAGGCGGACGCGTTCCTGACGACGCTGGAAGGTTCGGTCGTCACGCGCCGCACGGCCGAGGTCAGGCGGCCGGTTCCGCACGCTCCGAGCCCCGGCCGGGTCGTGATGTGCGATTTCACCTACCTCGTGAAGCCGGAGATGCAGAAGGAACGGCGGGCGATCGTCGTGTCCTCGCGCTCGGCCGGCGCCGCCGGGCGCTGCACGGTGGTGCCGGTGAGCAAGAGCCCGCCCCGGGAGAACAACACCCATCATTTCCGGTTCGAGCCGGGCACGTATCCCTTCTTCCACCAGACCGACCCGGTTTGGGCCGTCTGCGACCACATCTATACCGTTTCCCTGGTCCGGCTGTGGCAGGTCAACGTGAACCGCCGCCCGGCGCTGCCGTCCATCTCGCCCGCCGAGCTCGCCGGCATCCGAGCGCTCCTCGGAACCGTGCTGGGCCTCGATCATTGACCCGGCGAGGCGGATATGCGATATCCCTCTCACTCGCTGGAGGCGGGTCACACCGTCTTTTCAGCTGACCGAAGATGCTCGCCATCGGAGGTCGGGGTTTGCCCGCGGGTATTCCCCTCAAACGAAAGCTCCGCTCAGGCGGGGCTTTTTCGTTGGCGGTATGCGCCTCGAACGCACAAGGACCGCCGTACACCCACGCTGCGCTCCTTCCTGGCACACGTCACGGCCCGAGAGGCGAGAGCTTAAGCTTGGCGAGGGCCGGCCCTGCATCCGGGCGTCGGCGCCATCGGCCGACGCCGGCTAGGGCCGATCCGAGGCGGCACCCTGGCAGAACCGAACGAGGTCTGCAGGATCGACATCGTCGGATACGGCCCAGAACCAATCCAACAACTCGGGCAGCCACTGGCGACCGATGCAGCAGCGCGTGCGCCCGGGCCGACTCAGGTCGAGGCGCGACAGGGTGCCGGCCATGACCAAGCGCCGCTCTCGATGGACCAGGACGTGAAGTTCGGCACCGCTGCACGCGATCCGAACTCGGGTCTCCGGCGTGCCGACGACGAGGGCGATCTCATCGCCGCGCATCGAGTCCTTCGCTCCTAGGGAAGCGGTGCACTCGGCGAGGAACCGAACGAGCTTCGGGCCCGTGAGGCGGGCTTGGCGCGCCGGGAACCGTGCGACGAAGGGTGAGCGCTCGGAATGCGACCGGCGCGGCGGTCCGAAGTTCCGCGGCGAGGTCTCGCCGGCGAACGCGCGCCATGGCGCAGCCAGTGCCTCCAGCACGGACAACCACTCTCCAACGAGGCAGTACCCGGTCGGCGGCGCCCCATCCCTCGCGGTCAAGGAGGCAACGAGCGTTCCCCGCACGATCAGGCGAAAGGCCCGCGCGCCCGCCGCGGTGACCAGGCCGCGGATGACCATGCCGGGAGCGATCTCGTGCTCGCTCATGGTTCCGTCGGCGGCCCGGCTGCGCGGCGGCGTCACGACCGAGAGCAGGGCGACGAGAGACAGGACGTGCAGGCGACGCGCGTCGCCGAACGAGGTGGTCATGTGCGCTCCGAGTCCATGTTTGCGTTGGATGGTCGAACGGGCGGTAGGCCGCGGGCTTGCCGGGTCTCGATCTCCGCCAGCGCCCTGCCTTCCTGCGCAGGGAGCCGATCTGCGAGGCGATGGATTGGCCTTGCCATGGGCGGGCGATCAGACCCGACCCGGCCCGGCGGGACCGGACCTGCCTTTGCTGCGGGGCCTCTTCGCCGACGGGCTGTAATGCGTCCCGTCGAAGTCGACCCAACCGGCCTTGCGAAGCCGCCGCATCGCGGCCAGAAGGGAATTGTCGCGCGCCTCGGTCCGCTCGCCCCCGTCCCAGTCCCTCAGCTGTCCGAGCAGCTCCCGGGATGTCAGGGGCTTGCCTGCGCGCTTGACGAGGTCGTACGCAGCGGCGCTCACCCCCTTGAGCGGGCGGGGGGACCTCTTGGGCCGAGGACCGGCTTGCGGTGCCGCGACCTCCTTGGCGCCGGGCGGCACCTGCTGCGCAGGCTCCGGGGGTGGAGGCGGCGTGACAGCCTCGGCACCGCGCCCGATGGGCGCCGAAGCCAGCCAGTTCGCCAAGGCAGGGGGCACGGCCGCCGTTCCGGACAGGAAGGCGTCGATGACGACGCGCTTGAGCACGGGCTCCGCGTGGAGCCGCCAGTATTCCTCCGCCCGCTCCGCCGCCCAATCCGAGTCGCCCATGGTGCCGTACCTCCGTTGCGCCACACTAACCTCCGACGGTTACACGTCCACATGGATATCTAAGCGGGGTTCGAGGCGACGCGATTTATCCACAGGGAGTTTCGCGTCACGGCGGAGGGATGGCCACAGCGAATTGCAGAGATCCTGGTGGACGTGGGTCGGCCGCCGCCGAGGAGCAGGCGACAACATACCCGACCGCTTCCGCGCTCGGCGACGGAACCGTCGCCCAGGTCGCGGACCAAGTCGCCGCCTGGGCGGCGGCGTTGAAGGGGCAAGGCGCCTTTCCAGCCGGACCTCGTCCTGGCCGGGGCGACCCGACGAAGCTTCCGACGCGGCGTTGCCTTGACCGCTCCGTAGCGAGCTGAATCCATTGGCTCACCGTACGCAGTCCCATGGTCCGCGATGTTCCGCCCGTCCTCGATCTTCTTCGCAAACCGCAAGGTGCACGCCCTGCGCGCGCAACTCGCCAATGTCCGGCAGCCTATCGCCGAGGCGACCGCTCGACAGGTCGTCGCGCTGGCGTGGGGGTGGCAGTCCTGGAGCGAGTTGCTTTCGGCGCTTGAGACGCCCGGCACGCCCACGCCGCTCGACGAGGAACTCGTCGGCCCGGATGCCCGGGCCGGGGCCATGGGCCTCCTCAACACGCGTATCGTGGGACAGCGCAGCAAGAGTTCCAGCTGCGCTCTCCAGACCGTCGTCGGCCTGCCGCCGCCGGTTTGCCTATCGCTGAGCGCCTTCCTGCGCCTGACCGGACGTCATCCCGTCGGCACTTGGCTGACACCTGAAGCATACCGTGAATTGTATGAGGCGTCCGTCGCGCCGAGGCCGGATTGGGCCCTGGATCTCCTGGACCATCAGCGACGGTCGCGGGAGGCGCCGCAGCGGTTTCCGCTTCCGCCGGATCGACCACGCTGATCGAAGGGCTCCGACGTGCCGGTCACGTCGCCCGGGGCGGGCCAGCGGTTTCGGGCGGAACGGTCACGACTTGGATCGAGTGGTCGAGCCATCGCCAGCCCCCCCGCGAGCCGCGGATCGTGGCAAGCTGCCGAGATGGCCGGCCGGTCTGCCGGGTTCCGCTCGCGACCGACCGTACGGGCGTGGCTCATGCGCTGCTATACCCATATCGACGCCTCGCTGGCTTGAGACCTGCGCATGCGTCGTCGGCGAGGACGACGGCATCATCAGCGAAGCCAATATCGCGCGTGCGCGGCGGCGTCGCTGGGTGGCCTCGGCCTGTCGCTGATCGGCTGCGGACAGGAGACGGGCGCTGGCGGGCCGGCCGTGCGGGCGGATGACCGAAGTCGCGGTGTTCCACGTCGTGTGCATGGACGTGCGTCGCGCCCGCGGGGCGATGGCCCATGAGGGCGCACGGGATCACACGGATGCTGCGCACTGGCTGGTTTCGGTAAGCGCTCGGCCGCGGTGCTCCGATTGCTGCGGTTAGCAGACTTGAACACCAATCTAGCGACAAGGCGGCGGCAGCCATGCATCACACGAAACTGCCGAGATGCCGTTCTTCGTTTCGGTTTCCGGGCCCGGGCGTAGGAGGCCAGTTATCTACTGCAGGATCCTGAGGACACATAAACACCCAACATCAAAAAAACGCGCATGTACAGATAGATATCGCAGAGAGCAGACATTTGGGCGACCGGTCTCCGCTGGCTCCCAAGCGGAGGCTCGGGAGCCAGCGGAGACCGTTCGCCCAATTGCGAGATGTCTGCCAAAAATTATTCAAAGATCAATGACATCGGGCGATTTGCGAGGACTTGCGGTCGCCAGAGGCCGACGTGGACGGATCATTGCCGCCAGGAGTGTGGTGCCGAACCGGCCACCTCATTTGGTCAACCCGGCATTCCGGTGCCGAGCACCATTATTCTGCACTGAAGCAACCTAGAGCGAAGAAGGGGGGCCGTTTCGAAGGCGGCCCTTCGGCTTGGCTGCTGAAGCGAAGCACCTGTTCTTCGAGCCCGCCTCGGCCTCGCCGGGGATGCCGACCGCTTCCGGTCGTGTGCCCCACAAGGCGCCTGCCAAACCGACGTTCGCGAGCGCGAGCACCGCCAGAAGGGCATAGGCCAAATCGGGGCCGCCGTAGGTGAGGACCGTGGCCCCCAGCGACGGAGCAAGAGCCTGGGCGATCAGGCTCGGCCGGGCGAGCCGCCCCGCCAGAACCGGGTAGCGTTCCGACCCGAACAGGGCGAGCGGCACCGTGCCTCTCGCGATCGAGTAGATCCCGTTGCCGGCACCGTAGAGCACCAAGGCGATGCCGACCGCAGGAATGCCCACTGCCAGGATTGCCAGCCCGAGCGCCACGAGGGCCATGGCCACGTTTAGCGTCCAGAGCGGGTGGTGCCGCCCCTTATTGGCCATCTCGATAACGCGGGCTCCGACCTGGGACGGCCCGATCAGGGCGCCGTAGGATACGGCGGCGGCAAAGGCCACGCCGCGTGCCTGCAGCAAGGTAATCAGGTGGACCGAGATCAACGTCATCACGGTGCCGCCGAAAACCAACACGCCGGCCATCAGCGCGAAGGCGCGCCGTTCCCGCGAGGTGAGCGGCGCTTCGCCAAGGTGTTTTACGTCCCCGCCGTTAGCCAAGGCAGGCGCCTCAGGGATCAGACCGAGCACCAGGGGAAGCGTGACGAAGAGGTGCAGCCCGGCATAGGCAAGACATGTCGAGCGCCAGCCGACCTGCTCGACGAGAAGGGCCGAGAGCGGCCAGCAGACGGTGCTGGCGAACCCACCCCATAGGGTCAGGGTGGTGATGGCCGGGCGCGCCTCGTCGCCGTAGAGCCGGCCGAGGGTGGCGAAGGCCGGGTCGTAGAGGCCGCAGCCCATCCCGAGCCCAATGACCAGCCAGCCGGACAGGAACACCGGAAGGTTCGGTGCCAGTCCGATCACCAAGTGGCCACCCGCTAGCAGCAAGGCCGCCGATACAAGGACCGGCCGACCCCCGTGCCGGTGGATGGCGATTCCGACCCGGGGCGAGGCGATTGCCGCCACCAGCAGGCCGATGGACAGCCCCCCGACCACCCATGCGAGCGGCCAACCCGTGTCGGCGGCGATGGGCCCCGCCAGCACCGCCGGCAAGTAGAAGGACGAGCCCCAGGCGAGGATCTCCACCACGCCCAGGGCCGAGATGACGACGAGGCGGTTGTGGACCTCAGACCTCACGGGAGGCAGGCTTCAGCGCCGCTGCCTTGCCGGCCGCGCCACGCTCGTACCAGCCCTGCGAGCGGTTCACGATCCATACGACGGAAAGCATGACTGGGACCTCGATGAGGACGCCGACCACGGTGGCCAGCGCCGCGCCCGAGTTGAAGCCGAACAGGCTGATCGCGGCCGCCACCGCGAGCTCGAAGAAGTTCGAGGCGCCAATCAGTGCCGAGGGCCCGGCCACGCAGTGCTGCTCCCCGGCGACCCGGTTCAGGAGGTAGGCCAGCCCCGAGTTCAGGTAAACCTGGATGAGGATGGGGACCGCGAGCAGCCCGATGACCGCGGGCTGGGCCAGGATCTGCTCGCCCTGGAAGCCGAACAGCAGCACCAGGGTCGCCAGAAGTGCGGCGAGCGAGGTGGGCCCGAGCCTGGCGAGCAGCCGGTCGAGGGCGGCCCGCCCGCCGGAGGCCAGGAGGCCACGGCGGATCACTTGCGCGACGACGACCGGGATGACGATGTAGAGCGCCACCGACAACACCAGCGTCCCCCAAGGCACGGTGATGGCCGAGAGCCCGAGAAGCAGGCCAACGATGGGGGCGAAGGCCACCACCATGATGGTGTCGTTGAGCGCCACCTGGCTCAGGGTGAAGTACGGCTCGCCTCGGGTCAGGTTCGACCAGACGAACACCATGGCGGTGCAGGGGGCCGCCGCCAGGATGATGAGCCCGGCGATGTAGCTGTCGACCTGGTCGGCCGGCAGGTAGGGCCGGAACAGGGTGCCGATGAACAGCCAGCCGAGCGCGGCCATCGAGAAGGGCTTCACCGCCCAGTTGATGAACAGCGTCACGCCGATGCCGCGCCAGTGCCGCCCGACGTGGCGCAGCGAGGCGAAGTCGATCTTGAGCAGCATGGGGATGACCATGAGCCAGATCAGGACGGCGACCGGCAGGTTCACCTTGGCGACCTCGGCCGCGCCGACGGCGTGGAAGAAGCCCGGCATGACGTGGCCGAGCGCGATGCCGGCCACGATGCAGAGGGCGACCCAGAGGGTCAGGTAGCGTTCGAAGGTGCTCATGGTGTCCTCAAGCGGTGGCGACGCGGCGGCCGCGCTCGTCGACGACGCGCTCGCCGTCCTCCTTCACGAACTCCCCCTGCTGGTCCGGCAGGAGGTCGAGCACCGCCTCCGACGGCCGGCACAGGCGCACGCCCATCGGGCTCACCACCAACGGACGGTTGAGCAGGACGGGGTGCGCCTCGACCGCGTCGAGGAGTTGCTCGTCGGTCAGCGCCGGGTCGGCGAGGCCGAGCTCGGCGTAGGGCGTGCCCTTCTCGCGCAGGACATCCCGGACCGAGAGGCCCGCGCGGGCGAGCATCTGCTTGAGGAGCGCCCGGTTCGGTGGCGTCTTCAGGTACTCGACCACGTGCGGCTCGATGCCGGCGTTGCGGATCATCGCCAGGGTGTTGCGGGACGTGCCGCAGGCGGGGTTGTGGTAGATGACGACGTCCATCACGCGACCTCCGGGCGGGCCGAGGTCGCGCCGGCCATCTGGCCGATCTCGCGGACCTTCGACGACAGGGCGACCTGGTCGAGGCTGCCGAGCGGCAGGGCGACGAAGGCCGCGATCCGATTCTTGAGGTAGCGCTGGGCGGTGACGAAGGCGCGCTTGCGCTCCATCTCCGAGCCCTCCGCCGCGGCGGGGTCCTCGATGCCCCAGTGGGCCGTCACCGGCTGGCCCGGCCAGTACGGGCACGTCTCGCCGGCGGCGTTGTCACAGACGGTGAAGACGAAATCCATGACGGGGACTTCGGGACCGGCGAACTCGTCCCACGACTTCGAGCGCAGGCCCTCCGTCGGGTAGTCGCTTTCCCGCAGGACCTGCAGCGCCAGCGAGTGCGGCTCGCCCTTCGGTCGGCTGCCGGCCGAGAAGGCGCGGAAGCGCCCGCCGCCCTCCTTTTTGAGCATGGCCTCGGCCAGGATCGAGCGGGCCGAGTTGCCGGTGCAGAGGAACAGGACGTTGTAGACTGGCTCAGGCATGGAGGGTGTCCCCGGTGGTGCAGTCGCAGGCGGCGAGCGCGGCGACGGCCGGGGCGCACACCTCGGGGTGGCCCTGGCAGCAGTCACGCATGAGGAACTGGACGAGGTCGGACAGGCCGGCGTAGGCGGCGCTGTAGATGACCGACTTGCCCTCGCGCCGGGAGGTGATCAGCCCGGCGTGCGAGAGCTCCTTCAGGTGGAAGGACAGGTTGTTGCCGGCGACGTTCACCGTCTCGGCGAGGACGCCCGCGGCGAGGCCGCCCGGACCGGCGGTGACCAGGGCGCGCACGACCCGGAGCCTATGCTCCTGGCCGAGGGCGGCGAAGGCGGCGAGGGCTTGCCGTTCGTCCATCGAATGACCTACATATCAACTATCGTTGAAACATAGAGGAGTTAAGCGCCTTGGACAAGCCCCAGCAGCCGTTCGCCGACGGGGTGCCGAACCTCTCCGAGGCGCATTTCGAGGTGCCGACCGAGGAACGGATGGCGCCGCCGACGCCGCTCGACCATGCGCCTCGATTCCTCGTCCTCTACGGGTCGCTCCGGGATCGGTCCTTCAGCCGGTTCCTGGCCTACGAGGCGGCACGGCTGCTGGAGGCGATGGGCGGGGAGGTCCGCATATTCCACGCGGACGGGCTACCGCTGCCCGACGACGCGCCCGTCGAACATCCGAAGGTGCAGGAACTCCGGCAGCTCTCGATCTGGTCGGAGGGGCAGGTCTGGGTCAGCCCGGAGCGGCACGGCAACATGACCGGGGTGATGAAGGCCCAGGTCGACTGGCTGCCGCTGAGCGAGGGCTCGGTGCGCCCGACGCAGGGGCGGACGCTTGCGGTGATGCAGGTCTCGGGCGGATCGCAGAGTTTCAATGCGGTCAACAGCCTGCGGGTGCTGGGGCGCTGGATGCGGATGATCACCATCCCGAACCAGTCGTCGGTGCCGATGGCCTACAAGGAGTTCGATGACGCCGGCCGAATGAAGCCCGGGCCGCTCTACGACCGGGTGGTGGACGTCTGCGAGGAGCTGATGAAGTTCACTCTCCTGATGCGTGGACGGGCCGACTACCTCGTCGACCGCTACTCCGAGCGTAAGGAGCGCGAGCCCGAGCGCCTCAAGGGCGTCGCCGCCGACATCGGGTTCGTGAAGCGGTAGACGGACCGTTCCCCCGTGGAGCGAGCCTCGGTCCCGGCCTGCGGATTGCGCTGTCAGCCTCCCTTACGGGCGTAGCGGCCCTTGTCCCGCGGCTCGAAACACCGACGGTGGAAGACCCGCACATCCAACTGCCGAGGCTCCTAAGAGGACGGAGGCGCCGTGAGCAAGGAACCGCGGCGGCATCGACGCTTTCCGTTGGTATTCAGCGCAGCCGAGAGGTACCGGCTGCCTGGATCGAGTTTAGCCGCGAAAGTAATTGCATATGGATTGGTACGACCGCCGCGAACCATGGCAGGCCCAGGCCGACGACGCCCGCGATGGGGCCGCCACCGATTACAGCCGGGTCATCCACTCCGCGTCGTTCCGGCGTTTGCAGGGCAAGACGCAAATCCTGAACCTCGGCGACAGCGACTTCTACCGGACGAGGCTCACCCATTCGCTTGAGGTCGCGCAGATTGCCGGCGGGATCGCGCGGCGGTTCGAGAAGGTTTATGCCGACCATGCCGCCCGGCAATACATCCCGGACCTCAGCATGATCCAGGCCGTGGGCATGACCCACGACCTCGGCCACCCCCCGTTCGGCCACGGCGGCGAGGTTGCCCTGAATTTCTGCATGCGCGGTGCCGGCGGTTTCGAGGGCAACGGCCAGACCCTGCGCATCCTGTCCAGGCTGGAAAAGTTCTCCAAGGTCGCCGGCGCGAACCTGATGCGGCGCACCCTGCTCGGGGTTCTGAAGTATCCCGTGCCCTTCAGCCTCGCGATGAACGTGGACATCCGCCCCGCCCTCCACGTCGGCCCGGAGTCGATCCGGATCATCGACCGCGAGGCCTCCAAGCCGCCCAAGTGCTACCTGGATTGCGAGCAAGACGTCGTCGACTGGATCCTCGCCCCACTCAGCGAAAAGGACCGCAACGCCTTCACCGAGGCCCGCGATCAGGAGGGCAAGCACCGCAAGCCCCTCCACAAGTCGTTCGATTGCAGCATTATGGACGTCGCCGACGACATCGGCTTCGGCATCCATGACCTGGAGGATGCCCTCGCCCTTGGCCTGGTAACGCGGGTGGATTTCGAGGCGCACGTGACCGAGGAGAAGAGCTCAAGTTTCCTCAACAGTCTCAAGGAGAAATACCCGGAGGAGTTCGGCAACAACGTCTATGAGGGATTCCTTGATCGGCTGTTCGGTGCCGGCGATACCCGGAAGAGGTGCATCGGCCGGATGGTCCATCACCTGATCACGAACTGCGTGATCGAGACCAGGGAGGAGTTCGACGAGCCCCTCGTTCGATATCGGGCTGCCATCGAAGCCGGAGCGAACACCTTCCTGGAAGCGCTGAAGGAACTGGTCCGGGAGGTCGTCATTCGCAGCCCGGGGGTCCAGCACCTCGAATTCAAGGGTCAGGGTATGGTCGTCGCGGTGTTCGAGGCCCTCGCCTCGGAGCCGAAGTCGTTCCTGCCGCGGTCGACCTACGAGGCGTACGAAAAGGCGCCTGACGGTCGGCGCGTAATCTGCGACCACGTGGCCGGCATGACCGACGCCTTCCTCATGCGCACTTACGAGCGCTTGTTCAGCCCGAGGATGGGTTCCGTGTTCGACCGCCTCTGACCGACCCGCCGCCCGGTTTAAGCGAGCGACCCGTGTTTCCTTCCTGCTCCCGGTCCACGTCAACCCCAGATGCGTGAGGGCTTCACCGATGCCGAAGGGGCGGGCAGGCCGGGGCGACCTCCCTTCCGGCGCCGGCGGAATGCTGAGGCGGCAGCCTCGCCCCGCTCCATCTTGCCGGGGCGAGGCAGCGCCACGGCGCCGTGGGTCATCGGCATCCGCATAAGACCGTCGAACAGCGTTGCATGTTGCTCGGTTCGGCGGCTGCTCGTCACGACCCCTTTCGGTTCCGACTTTCGGAGATGCCCATGAAAGTCGTGCTGGCCTCCTGGCAGTTCTGGGCGTTGTTCTCGGCGGCATTTGCCGCGCTGACGGCGATCTTTGCCAAGATCGG
>NZ_BPQM01000021.1 GCF_022179245.1 Methylobacterium gregans | reverse complement strand
GACAGAAGCACATCAGATCACCGTTTCCAGCAATCCGGAGCTCCTAAAGAAGCTTTGGACCGGCGTCTCATCTCACATCCCAGACCGACAGAGACCGAAGTCACCACCAGACCGAGACCGCAAGGACGACGCCGCCCACGCTTCTCTTTCTCAGATCAACTTGTCAAAGAGCCGGGACACGCGACCTCTGTCGAGAGCCCCACACCCTCAGGAGGAGACGAGAGCACCCACCCGGATCAACCACACCGGCTCGGTTCGCTCACGATGTTCCAGAGAGTGAGCCGCCTCAGAAGACGGCTCAGCGACCGGGCCGCTGCTGCGGCCGGCGCCGATGAGGGGTGTCTACGCCTGCCCTTGACCGCCGTCAACACCCGAGACGACGATCTGACGAAAAATCCGCGACAGGACCGTGACGGGCGCAGACGCCCGGCGTCCGCGTTTGAGAGGGCCTCTGGGTGGGGCGGTGTCCTGTCAGTACCCCTTCTTCACCTGCGCGAGCGCCGCGCTGAGCCCGTGAGCGACGCGGGCGCGCTCGTCCGGCGAGGCGTCGCGCGCCACCGCGACGTATTCGCGGCGCGAGACCAGGGTGAGGCGTTGCAGGCCGTACTCCTCGTCCTCGACCCGCGTGAGTTTGGTCCAGAGCGGGTTGAAGCGCCACTCGCGGCGCTCGCCCCGGTGGCTGACCCGGGCGAGCAGGACTTCGATCTGTGAGATCATCACCTCCTCGAAGGAGCGTCCGCGGCGAAAGCTGATCTTCAGCGCCGCGTAGATCGCCAGCATGTCGAGGCCGAAGAAGCCGGCGACCGGCCAGAAGCCCATGCGCCAGCACCAGATCGAGACCGTGAGCGAGACGAGGCAGCAGCCCGTCATCACGATCCGGAAGCCCGTACGACTCAGCGACTGGTGCGGCCGGATCGTCGCGCTGAAGACCGGGCGGTCGATGCTGTCCGGGTCGAGCCCGTCGGGATGGACTGAGAGGTTGCCGCGCGCCATGCGGCCAATATAACGCGGCGATGCCGCCCAGAAAGACGCCCGAAGCCAACACAATGCCGCGCGTGTCGCGGGCCCGAAAGGTCACGGCCAAGGTCAAGGCCAAGGTTACGGCACCGGCGAAGGCCTCGGCGCGCGCCGGGCGAACGAAGTCCGTCGCGGGCACGCTGGAGAGGCCGCTCACCGCGCAGGTCGAGACCGCGCCGGCGCCGGTCGACGGCGCGACCCTGGTCGAGATCTTCCGGCGTCTCAGCGCGCGCACGCCCGAGCCGCGGGCCGAACTTGAGTACCTGAACCCCTTCACGCTGCTCGTCGCCGTCGTGCTCTCGGCCCAAGCGACCGACCGCAGCGTCAACCTCGCCACCCGGCCGCTCTTCGCGATCGCCGACACGCCCGAGGCGATGCTGGCGCTCGGCGAGGAGCGCGTGCGCGGCTTCATCCGCACCATCGGTCTGTTCAACACGAAGGCCAAGAACGTGATCGCGCTCTCGCGCATCCTGGTGGAGGTGCATGGCGGGACGGTGCCGCAGTCCCAGGAAGAGCTCCAGGTCTTGCCGGGCGTGGGCGCCAAGACGGCGAGCGTGGTACTCAACGTCGCGTTCGGGGTTCCGCGGATCGCGGTGGACACCCATATCTTCCGGGTCTCCAACCGGATCCCGCTGGTGGTCGCGCCGACGACCGACAAGGTGCAGGCCGGGCTGGAGGCGATCGTGCCCGAGCCCTACCGGCTCAACGCTCATCACTGGTTGATCCTGTTCGGTCGCTACATCTGCAAGGCGCGCAAGCCCGATTGCCCCATCTGCCCGATCAACGATCTGTGCCGCTACCCATCGAAGACGCTCTGAAAAGCTCTGGTTTCCAAAGGTCGAGACCTTTGGCGGGTGCAGGGCAGAGCCCGGGACCTTGCCCAAGGGCCTCGGACCTTTGGGGATCCGGAGATCCTTCCGGCTGCGGCGATCGGTCCGCAGGCAGTCCCGGATGGGGGCTCCGGCGGCACCCGCGCAATCCCCACCTGCGGGCTAACGCGTTGTGCCGGAAGCCCGCTTCGGGTAGTTTGGCGCCCGGTTGCGGGGGGAAATCGGCATCGCTCTTCCCCCGCCACCCGACCTTTCGTCCGGTCGCCGCGCCGCGGATTCCGCCCGTCATCGCCCCAAGGAGTCACGGCCCATGGACTTCCTCAAACCACGGTACACGCCTATGAACCGCCGCCGTCGCATCTACGAGGGCAAGGCGAAGGTCCTCTACGAGGGTCCGGAGCCCGGCACGCTCATCCAGCACTTCAAGGACGACGCGACCGCCTTCAACGCGAAGAAGCACGAGATCATCGACGGCAAGGGCGTGCTGAACAACCGGATCTCGGAGTTCGTCTTCCAGCACCTCAACGACATCGGCGTGCCGACGCACTTCATCCGCCGGCTCAACATGCGCGAGCAGCTGATCCGCGAGGTCGAGATCATCCCGCTCGAGGTCGTGGTGCGCAACGTCGCGGCGGGCTCGCTGGCGACGCGCCTCGGCCTGGAGGAAGGCACCCAGCTGCCGCGCTCGATCATCGAGTTCTACTACAAGAACGATCAGCTCAACGACCCGATGGTGTCGGAGGAGCACATCACCGCCTTCGGCTGGGCGACGCCGCAGGAGATCGACGACATCATGGCGCTGGCGATCCGCGTCAACGACTTCCTGTCGGGCCTCTTCCTCGGCGTCGGCATCCGCCTCGTCGACTTCAAGATGGAGACCGGCCGGCTCTGGGAGGGCGACATGATGCGCATCGTCGTGGCGGACGAGATCTCGCCCGACTCGTGCCGGCTCTGGGACATCAAGTCTTCGGACAAGCTCGACAAGGACCGCTTCCGCAAGGATCTCGGCGGCCTGATCGAGGCCTATACCGAGGTCGCCAAGCGCCTCGGCATCATGGCCGAGAACGAGAAGGTGCAGATGGGCGGTCCCCGCCTCGTTCAGTAAGGCGGGCGCCGCGCCGGGCCGGGCGCACCCGCGAGGGCGCCCGGCCGCAGACGGGCATGGGTCGAGAGGTCCGGGTCGAAGCCCGGGTGGTAATGGGGGTCCTGCGCGAGCAGCGGCCCCCATCGCGTTTCGAGCGCGCCGATCTCGCGGGCGTGGCGCGCGGCGGCCTCCGGCGTGCGGCGCCGGCTCAGGCCCTCGTAGTGGCGCAGGGCCGCCTCGGGCACCATCAGGGTGTGGTGGCCGGCCGCGTTCAGGCGCAGGCAGAGGTCGACGTCGTTGAAATCGACTGCGAAGGATTCCGCATCGAAACCGCCGACGGAGGCGAACGTCCGCGCCTCCACCATCAGGCAGGCGGCGGTGACGGCCGAGACCCGGTGCGGCACGGTGAGCCGGGCGAGATAGCCCGGCGCGTCGCCCGGGAAGTGCCGGTGGGCATGGGTGACGAGCCCCCCTCCGGTGCCGAGCACGATACCACCGTGCTGGATCCGGCCCGCGCCGTCGATGAGCTTGGCCCCGACCGCACCGATCTCCGGGCGCAGTGCGTGGCGGGCCATGGCGGCGAGCCAGCCCGGATCGGTCGCCACGACGTCGTTGTTGACGAAGACGAGGATCCGGCCGCGGGCGATCCGCGCCGCTTCGTTGTTCATGGCGGCGAAGTTGAAGGCCCCGGGCCAGGGCAGCACGCGGGCACGGCCGGCGGCCGTGAGGCCGTCGAGATAGGCGCGGGTCTCCGGCTCGCGGCTGTCGTTGTCGATGACGACGAGGTCGAGGTCGGGCCAGTCGGTCGCCAGAAGGCTCTCGACGCAGGGGCGGAGCAGGTCGAGCCGGTCGCGGGTCGGCACGATCAGGCTGGCGGCGGGGCGCGGATCGGGCAGCGGGTGGACGATCCGCAGCCGCCCCTCCCCTGCGGGCTCGATGCGGGCGTCCGATCGGCCGATGCGGTCGAGATGCCCCCGCACGGCGGCCGCATGCCCCCTCCCCTCCTCCGGACCCGTCCGGTCCGGCTGCCGGAGCGTGAGCACGCGCGGCAAATGGCCGATCGCGGCCGCCCCGAACCGCTCCGCGATTCGGAACAGCGCGTCGGCCGCGCTCCCCCGCGGATCGATCCCCGCCGGGTCGAGTGCCGCGCGACGGAGCGCGACGACGGGGCCGACGTAATCGACGGCCGCCAGGAAATCCGGATCGAAGGCGGGCCGCAGCAACGGGATGACCGGGCCACCGGGGCGGCTCTGCGCGAGGGCATCGCCGTAGAGGGCGTGCAGGCCGGGATCCGCGAAGGCGGCGCGGATCGCCTCGGACGCGCCCGCCACCAGCGTGTGGCCGGGCGCGGTGAGCAGGACGATCTCAGGATCCGCGAAGGCTTCCGGCGCCTCCGGGAAGGCGGCCAGCGTCGCGGGCGGCAGAGCGAGGCGGTGGTCGATGCCGACGAGGGCGGCAAATCCCTGGCGCGCGCGCAGGCGCCGCCCGGTGAGCCAGGACCAGAGGAGCGCGAGAGCGCGGCCCGGGTGACGCGCCAGGCCGGCGAGGGCCGAGACCGGGCGCGGGGGACCGGGCTCGGCGAGGCGGCGGACGGCGTCGGCCGGGTCGGACGGATCGCTCACGGGCCGGCCCGCCCGACGGCGCGCACCCTCACTCCAGATCCTCCCCGAAGGTCGTGAGCGACAGGCGGGGATGGTAGTACGGATCGTGCCGGATCACCGCGCGCCAGCGCTCGGCGAAGCGGGCGGCCTCCGCCTCGAAGCGGGCGCGGGCCGGGCCGACCGAGGGGCCGCGGCTGACAGATTCCAGGTGCGCGAGGCGCGCGGCGGGCGTCCAGATGACGCGCAGGCCCTCCCGGCGCAGGCGCAGGCAGAAATCCACGTCGTTGAAATCGACCGGGAAGGTCTCGGCGTCGAAGCCTCCAACCCGCACGTAGAGATCGCGCCGGACTGCGAGGCACGCGGCGGTCACGGCCGAGACCTCGTGGGCGACCCGCATCTGGCCGAGATGTCCGGCCGTGTCGCCGGGACGGCGACGCAGGATGTGGCCGGCCCGGCCTCCGAGCCCCACCACCACGCCCCCGTGCTGGAGCCGGCCGTCGCCGTAGAGGAGCTTGGCGCCGACCGCTCCGACATCCGGCCGGCAGGCCTGGCGCATCAGGGCGTCGAGCCATCCGGGCTCGAGCACCGCGATGTCGTTGTTGAGCAGCACCACGACCGAGCCCGTGGCCGCTGCCACGCCCCGGTTGACCAGCCGGGAGAAGTTGAACGGCTCCGGATCACTCAGGATCGTCACGCGGGGATCGGCCCGCAGCATCTCGTAATGGGCGAGCACGGCCGGATCGGTCGAGCCGTTGTCCACGACGATCAGCTCGATCGCCGGATAGGCGGTCTCCTGCAGGACGCCGCGGCAGACCTGCGCGATCAGGTCCAGCCGGTCGCGGGAGGGGATCACGATGCTGGCGCGCGGCGCCGGCTCGGGCAGAGGCCAGACGAGGTCCGGAACCCCGTCGCGCAGGGCGACCCCGGCGGGCGAGCCGGCCGCCGCGAGCGCGCCGAGCAGAGCCGTGCGGCGGGCCGTGCCCGCGACCAAGCGCGCCTCGGTGCGGGCGAGGACGCGCGGGAGGTGTCGGACGGCGCCCGCGCCCGCGGCGACCGCGATGTCGAGGCGCAGCGCGAGGTCGGCGGGGTCGCCGAGGCGCGCGTCGAGGACGCGGCCGAGCCGCGCCGGGACTGCGAGCCAGGGCCGGCCGAGATAGCCGGCCGCCAGGGCGAAGTCGGGGCTCCAGTCGGGCTTCAGCCGGGGCCGGCCGTCCGCGCCGACCTCGTCCGCGTAGGCGAGGCTCGCCGGACCGAGCGCCGCCGCGAGGCTGGCGAGGGCGTCCGGGGCGAGCACGTCGCCCGGTTCGAGCAGGCAGAGGGCCGCGTCCGCGTCGATGGCGGCGGCGAGAGGGAGGTCGGCGCGCCAGGGCACGACAACCACGCGCGGATCGGTGTGAGGCGCCGTACCGGCGGCGCCGACGGTGAGGATCCGCGTCGTCCAGGCGGCGTGGGTCTGGGCCGTGAGGCTCGCGAGCGTACGGGCGAGCGCCGCCGCTTGCCCGGCCCGGGCCACGATCAGCACCTGGACCGCGCCGGCATCGGTCGAGGCCACAGGCTCCGGCGACACCTCGGCCCGGGCCCTGGCCCAGGCCGCGTAGCCGGCGAGCGGCGTGACGGCGCAGGCGCCCCGCAGGGTGTCGCGGTAGCGTCGGGCATCGCCCCGGACGCGCTCGTAGAGGGCGGCGACCGCCCGGAAGGGGCGCCGGCCCAGAGCCTGCAGGAACAGGCCCGCGTCGGTGCGACGGCCGACCCGGTCGAGGCGGAAGCCCGGCGGAACGGCGAGCCGGATCTCGGCGGTGCCCGGCGGGATCAGCCCGAGCCAGTGCGCCAGCGCGCCGCCCGGCAGCACGAAATCCTGCGCCGTACCGTCCTCTGCCAGAGCGCGCAGGATCGGGCGCTCGGGCGGCTGCGTGGCGTCGGTGCGGTAGCTCAGCACGATCCAGCCGGCGAGGCGGCCAGACAGGACGAGGCGCCTGTCGAACGGACAACCGGCCGGGGCCTCCGCCGCAGGCTCAAGCCGGAAGGAAACGGCGCGACCGGCCCCGTTCAGGCCAGCGACGACGCCGGCTGCCGTGTCGGGCACGCCCTCACTGGGCGGCACCGCTCTCGCCGCCCTCCTGGGCGGCCGCCGCCGGGGCCTTGCGGCGAGCCTTCGGCTTGGCCGGTCCCTTGGGCGCCCCGGCCCGGCCGATCCCGGCCATGATCTCGTAGTCCCGCACCAACGCGGCCGGGACGACGAGGCCGTCCTCGATCGTCGAGCCGAAGCCCTGCGCCTCGCCGGGCGCGACCGTGACGGTCATGCGCTGCTGGCGGGTCATCACGGTCTTCTCGTCGTGGCGGATGCTGAAGGTGATCGGCACGTCGAAGCGCCCCGGGGCGCCGCCGGGCCCGAGCAGCACCCGCACCTCCGCGCCCACCTTCACCCGCACCGTGCCGTCGGCCTGCGGCGTGCACTCGCGGGCGAGCCGGCCGAGCGTCGCCTGGGAACGGATGCTGCCGGCCGCTCCCTCGCCGCGGCCGCCGAGCGTCTGCATCGCGGCTCCGCCCTCCGGCACGTCCACGGTCGGGCAATAGGCCGCCTCGGGCTCGGGCGCACGGGAGGACGGTACCGTGGTGCCGCCGTACTTCAGGAGGTTCGAGAAGATGTTGCCCTCCTCCGCGGGGGGCGTCCCCTGAGACTGGGGCGCCTGCGCCCAGGCGCCGGGCATCCCGAGCGCGAGGAGTGCGAGCATGGAGCCGAGGCGCGCCAACCGTCCGTTCATAACCGCCCGTCCCGCGATCCTACTTGAGGCTGTCGAAGCCCGCGCCGAACCCCTTCATCGACAGCGGGATGCCGACGCCCTCCTCGGGCGTCTGGAACACGATGAACGTCGCCTGGCTGCCGCTCTTGAACCGTCCGATCAGGCCGTCGTCCATCACCACCTCGGCGACGCAGCCCGTGGTCAGGCAGCGCACGAAGCCGGCGCGGCCGATATCGGCCTGATCGATCTTCAGGCCGAGGCCGGAGGGCAGCAGCACGCCGAGCGGCGCCACCACGCGCAGCAGGTAGCCGCGGTTGTCGGCGGTCTTCAGCACGATGACCACGAGGGTGAGGTTCGGCCGGTCCTCGGCGGCGAGGTACTGCACCAGGGCGCACTGCTCGGCCTTGGCCCCGGCCGGCGTCTCGCAGCGCAACTGCCAGTCGTCGAAGGTCTTGCGCACCATGCCCTGCGCGCCAGCGGGCGCCGCGGCGGACAGGCCGGCCAGCGCGGCCAGACCGAGCGCGCCGAGAAGGCGCCTGACAGGACCGAGCCGCACGCGTCGTCGCACCAGCCAACCTCTACCCGGAAGCGTCCCAGGGGACGCGGACAACGGCGAAAGCCGCGCGTTGGGACCATGCGGGACCGGCCCTGTCAAGCGACGTGCGCCGTCCTATTGTTGCCGCAAAGCGCTATCCTGCGCCCGCCGTCACGCTTACAGATGGCGTTTCGCGAAACCGTCCGGGATCGGCATCATGCGTCCGCTGCGCGCGCGTCTCCTCCTCACACTCCTCGCGCTCGGCGCCCTCCCGGCCGGCACCGCCCTGGCCCAGGGGCTGCCGATCGGGGAGACCACCTATATCGAGCGCTCGCTCAACCGCGACGGCCCGCTGACCATCGAACACCCGCCGGTCGAGCGGAACCCGTACGGGCGCCGCGGGGGCGACGCGGCGCTCGCGGGATTCTGCCGGGACGGTGGCTTCGTTCGCCGCCGCGACGCATTCGGCAACCCGACCATCGTGCGCCAGCGCGAGATCTGCGACAGCGTCGCGCCCCGCACCCTGATGCCCGGCGAGGTCGAGCAGCGGCCGACCTGGCCGGCCGAGCGCCCGGCCGCCGTGCTGCGCGCCAAGGGCTGAAGCCGGGGCGGAGCCCGACGGGCGCGGCCGGCCTCACCCGTAGCGGTGCAGCCCGGCCCCATGGCGCTTGAGCCAGGCCTCGGCCGCGTCGACGTTCGGGCAGAGCTCGCCGACGAGCCTCCAGAACCGGTCCGAATGGTTCATCTCGCGCAGATGCGCCATCTCGTGCGCCACGAGGTAGTCCAGCACCAGCGGCGGCGCGAGGATCAGGCGCCAGGAGAAATTCAGCTCGCCCCGCGCGGTGCAGGAGCCCCAGCGGCTGCGGGTGTCCCGGAGCGTGATCCGCGCCGGACTCTGGCCGAGCTGCGCGGCGTGGTGGCCGATCGATAGTTTCAGATCGCGCAGCGCCTCCGCGTGGAGGAACTCGCGCACCCGCCGCGCCACGTGCGCCTCCCCGCAGGATACCGAGAGGACGGGGCCGTCCGGGCCCGCCTCGATCCGCGTCGCGCCGCTGCGCCCGTCCCGCCGGACGATGACGTGCGTCACGCCCCGCAACGGAAAGACGGCGCCCTCCGCGAAGGCCACCCGCTCGGGCAGCTTGGCGAGGCGCGCCGCGATCCAGCCGCCGTGGCCCGCCGCGAAGCGCTGGGCCGTGGCGAGTGCCGTGCGGGGCGGCACCGTCATCACCACCTCGCCGGTGGCTGCCGAGACGCGCAGCGTCAGCCGCCGGGCGCTGTCGCGGCGGCGCAGGACGATCCGGAAGGTCGCGCCTTCGTGATCGATCGCGATGTGGTCGGGGTCGGGTGCCGGCGCGGACCGCCGCAGCAAGGCGAGAAGCATGGCCGTAGTGTAATCCGCCTTCGCCCGCTTGGCACGCGGTACGCTGGTGAGGGCCGGCCGGCCCCCTATGGATAATCGTCCGCCGCGGGCGCCTCCCGTATGTCCACGATCGGATAGAGGGGATCTTAAGAGTTCGGTGCGATCACGGTCGCATCGGATCTCCCGGCCACGAAGGAGATCTGTTGACAACTGATTTTTGAATGGCCGGCGAAGATCATCGCATGTTTCCGATAGGACATCCCATGGTTTCGGCCCGTGCGCGCAAGCGCCCGGCCCCCGCCCGGGGGCTTGCGGCGTTCCGGAACTGCCGATCCGGCGCCACAGCGATCGAGTTCGCGGTGGCTGGACCGATCCTGTTCCTCGCGATGCTGGAGATCCTGCAGGGCGGTCTGTTCCTGTACAATTCGGCTGCCGTCGAGCGGGCGACGGTCGCGACCGCCCGAGTCATCCAAGTCGGCAACCTCGACCCGAAGAAGGCCGCCGACGCCAAGAATTTCCGCGAGCAGGTTCTCTGCCCCGCCCTGATGCCGGGCATGGCGTGCCACAACGTCGTCACCAACCTTCAGACCGCCGATATGGACAAGGCGGGCTACGGTGCCTTCGTGAAGCCGGACCTGAGCGGGCCGGTCGACGTCCCGATGGACAACGATCGAACGAGCTACTGCCCCGCCCTGCCGAAGGCCTACCAGTACCTGCAGGTTTTCTACGCGATGCCGCTGTTCAGCCCGATCTGGCGCAGCACAGTCGGCCAGACTTGGAGCGGGAACGGACAGACCGTCGTCTTCGTGCGCGCTGCGGCAGCGTTCCGCAACGAACCCTATACTGGCGGCAGCTTCAGCACGAGCTGCTGACCATGACGACCGGCGCTCCCTTCGCGACACGCGGTGCCCGCCCGGGACGGCCGATCCTCTGCGCCTGGCTCAGCGACAGGAGCGGCGTCGCAGGGCTGGAGATCGCCTTCATCCTGCCGATCCTCCTCGTACTGGCGCTCGTGGGCTTCGATCTCGCCCGATACACGATCTACGTGCGCAAGGCGCATCTCGCGGCCGCTACGATGGCCGACCTCCTCTCTCGCATCGACCCCGATCCGAGCCTCGGCAACAACACCGGCCGGCTCACCTGGGCCAATCTCGATTCGGTGTTCCGGACGCAACTCGTGGTCTTCCCGGAGCTCATGGAGGAGGCGCAGATCCGCAAGGAGTGGGTCTGGAACACCGTGAAGGCGTCGCTGTCCGGCATCCAGTTCAAGAGCCAAGCCGGCTGCCAGAGCAACTGCACCTACACCCCCTACGTGGCCTGGACCTCGGGCCAGGGCCGCCCCTGCGGCATGCCACTCACCGGCGCCGCGACGACCGCCCAGCCGGATCCCTCGACGCTGCCGTCAGACATCTTCGGACCCGGCTTCCTCGTGGTGGCCGACCTGCTGTTCGAGTACCGCCCGCTTTTCCTGCGCTCGGTCGTCGGCACCGTGACGATCCGGCGCTCCTTCTACGCCACGCCCCGTTACGTCTCCTCCATCGTCTACGACCCGACTGCGGGCGCCGGCAATGCCCGGGTCTGCGTCGTTCCTGCCTGAGGTGTCGATGTCGTCTCCGCGCACCCGCCAGGGCCGCCTCACACGGGCCCTCAACCATCTCCGGCTGCGGATCACGGGTCCGCTCGTCCGCAGCTTCGCCAGCGACCGGCGCGGCAACGTGCTCTTCATATTCGCGGTGAGCGCGCTGCCGCTGATCGGCAGCCTCGGGGCCGGCGTCGAGTACCTGCGCAAGGTGAACTACCGTGCCCGCCTCGACGACGCTGCCGACGCTGCGGCCATGGCGGCGATCACCACGGCGCGCGACTACATCTCGTCCAACCCGAACAACCAGACCGACCCGACGTCCGACGCGATCGCCCGCGGGAAGGCGCGCGCGGAGGCGGTGTTCCGCGCCAACGCCGCCTCGACGCTGGGGGCGCTCGCGGTGACGCCAAACATCACCCTCGCGCGCAACGGGCAGGACCTGACCGCGTCGGCGAGCTACACGACCGTCTTCCCCTCGCCCTTCGGGCGCCTGCTCGGCAACGTCGCCGCCTCCAGCCTCAACGTGGTCGGCGCCTCGACCTCGAGCCTGACGCTGCCGAGCTACGTGGACTTCTACCTGTTGCTCGACACCTCCGGCTCGATGGGACTGCCGACGAGCGCGGCGCAACAGGTCTATTTCGCGAAGCTCAACCCCGACATGGCCGACAAGAAGGGAAACAACTGCGCCTTCGCCTGCCACTTCCCGGGCTTCAAGGGCTACGATCTGTCGAAGACCTACAACATCGAGCTGCGCATCGCGACGGTCGGCAAGGCCGTTTCGCAGCTGATCGACACCGCCAAGTCGAAGACCGTTCTCGACAAGCAGTTCCGAATCGGCCTCTTCCCGTTCGTCAGCTACATGGAGACGGCGGCCGACCTGACGCAGTCGCTCGACAGCCTCAAGCCCTACGCCAACAACCTCGAAGCCTACATGGACGTCGGCATCGGCGACAAAACACTGGCTCGCGGCAGTGGCGGCACGCATTTCGACAACGTGATGCCGGCGATGAACGACAAGATCAAAAGCGTCGGCGATGGATCCTCTTCGGCCAAGGCAAAGCCGTTCGTGTTTCTGGTCACCGACGGCATGGCCAACGCGCAGTACTACTACGGCTCGGCGGGCAAATACGATGGCTCGAAATGGACAGGATCGGTCTCGAACCTGATCGACCCCAATCTGTGCGCGCAGATGAAGAAGCGCGGCATCACGATCTCGATCCTCTACATCCCCTACCTGCCGATGGCGCAGCCGTTCAACGACAATGTCGGCTACGAGAACGTCCGGGTGAACAGCCTCATCCCGAACGTGCCGGGCGCCCTCCAGTCCTGCTCCACGCCCGGCTTCTTCCGCACCGCGAGCGACGCCACCCAGATCACCACGGCGCTCAATGCCATGTTCGAGGACGCGCTCGCTGCGGCTCGGCTGACCCAGTAGGCGCGGCGCTCACACAACCTCGCGCAGGTGCGGCGCACGCTCTCTCGGCAGCGCCGCCATCTCGCGGATGAAGGCCGCGATGCGGGGCGCGATGACGGTGCGGTAGCGGGAGCCGTTGAACACGCCGTAATGCCCGACGCCCTCCTGCAGGTGGTAGGCCTTGCGCGCCTGGGGCAAGTTCGGTGTGAGGTCGAGGGCGGCCAGAGTCTGCCCGACGCCGGAGATGTCGTCCTTCTCGCCCTCGACCGCCAGGATGGCGCAAGCGCGGATCGCCGCGAGGTCGACCGGCTCGCCCCGGTGCCGCATCGTCCCGCGCGGCAGGGCGTGCGCCACGAACACGGTCTCGACGGTCTGGAGGTAGAACTCCGCCGTGAGGTCCATCACCGCGAGATACTCGTCGTAGAACTCCCGGTGCTTCTCCGCCGAATCGCCGTCACCGGTCACGAGGTGGTCGAACATGTCGGCATGGGCCGTTACGTGCCGGTCGAGGTTCATCGCCATGAAGCCCGAGAGCTGCAGGAAGCCCGGATAGACCCGCCGCCACGCGCCCGGATAGATCGGCGGGACGTACGCGATGGTGTTGCGCTCGAACCAGGCCTGCCCCCGCTCCTGCGCCAGGCAGTTCACCGCGGTCGGCGAGCGTCGGGTGTCGATCGGGCCGCCCATGAGCGTCATCGAGACCGGCACCGCGGAATCGCTTCGCGCCTCCATCAGCGCGACGGCCGCGATCACCGGCACGGCGGGCTGACAGACCGCCATCACGTGCAGGTCCGGCCCGAGATCGCGGAAGATCGCCTGCAGATAGGCGATATAGGTGTCGAGGTCGAAGCGCCCCTCCGTGACCGGCACCATGCGGGCGTCCGTCCAGTCGGTGATGAAGACCTGATGGTCGGGCAGCATCGCCTCGACGGTGCCGCGCAGCAGCGTGGCGTAGTGACCCGACATCGGCGCGACGACGAGGAGCTTCGGCTGAGGCCTCGCCGGCGGGCTGAGGAAGCCCCGGTCGAAACCGATGACCCGGCAGAACGGGCGCTCCCAGACCACCCGCTCCGTCACCGGCACGGCGACGCCGCCGACATCGGTGCTGTCGAGGCCGAAGCGCGGCTTGCCGTAGCGCCGGGTGACGCGCTCGAACATCTCGCAGCCCGCCGCGATCGAGCGGGCATAGGGCGAGTAGGCCGCCGGGTTCGCCGGGTTCTGCAGAGCGTGTCGGGTGAGGTCGGCGGCAACCCGGCCCGGCCCCATCAGCGCGCGGGCCCCCTCGTACCAGAAATAGGCCAGATCCATCGGTTCCCCCGGTCACGACCCTGGTCTTGGGGTAGGATCTTAGGGTCTTGGCCGGCCTCTCGAAACCCTGAATGGCCCAGACCCGTTCCCCTGCCACGAGGTGGTAGACGGGCGGCCCGACGTTTCCCGAAGCCTCATCCCTTTGCGCCGCGACGACCCGAGATGCCCGACAGCGATCCGTCCCGCCTCCTGCGCGATGCGCGCCACCTTCGCCTCGACACCTTCGTGCGGCTGCGCTGGCTCGCGATCGCCGGCCAGAGCGCGGCGGTGGTCGGCGCACAATTCGGGCTCGGCCTCTCCTTGCCCTTCGGCTGGTGCTTCCTGGCCATCGCCGCCTCGTCCTGGCTCAATCTCGGCCTGCGCATCCGCTTCCCGGCGAGTTACCGGCTCAACGACGACGCGGCAGCGCTGCTGCTGGCCTTCGACATCGTGCAGCTCGCGGTGCTGCTCTTCCTCACCGGCGGCTTGCAGAACCCGTTCTCGCTCCTGTTCCTCGCGCCCGTCCTGATCTCGGCGACCGCGCTTCCACCGGAGCGGACCCTGGCGCTGGGGCTCCTGGCGGTCGGGCTCGCCACGCTGCTGGCCCTCGTGCATCGCCCGCTGCCCTGGTTCGCGGACGGGCGGATCGAGCTCCCCTTCCTGTACGTCTCGGGCGTCTGGACCGCGATCCTGCTGGGTACCGCCTTCACGGGGGTCTATGCGTGGCGCGTCTCCGAGGAGACGCGTCAGCTCGCCCAGGCGCTCGCCGCCACCGAACTCGTGCTCGCCCGCGAGCAGCATCTCTCCCAGCTCGACGGGCTGGCGGCCGCCGCCGCGCACGAGCTCGGCACGCCGCTCGGCACCATCATGGTGGTGACCAAGGAGCTGGTGCGTCAGCTCGGGCCGTCGGCGACGCCCGCCGTGCGCGAGGATCTCGACCTCCTGCGCGAGCAGGTCGACCGCTGCCGCGGCATCCTCGGCAAGCTCACCTCCCTCGGCGCGGACGGCGACGGCGGCGGTTTCCTGGAGACCGTGACGCTCGGCCAGATCGTCGAGGAACTCGCGGCCCCGCAGCGGGCGCTCGGCGTCGTGCTCGACGTCAGCGGCCGCGGCGAGGGGCCCGAGCCCGCCTGCCGGCGCAATCCCGGCGTGATGTACGGGCTCGCCAACATTCTCGACAACGCGATCGACTTCTCGGAGTCGCGGGTGACGCTGGAGGCGCGCTGGACCCTGGAACGCGTCTCGCTGGAGATCCGCGACGACGGTCCGGGCTTCTCGTCCGAGGTGCTGCTGCGGGCGGGCGAGCCCTATGTGACCACGCGCAGCCCGGAGCGCCGGGACGACGAGGCCTGGAACCGCGGTGGACTCGGGCTCGGCCTGTTCATCGCCAAGACCCTGATCGAGCGCTCGGGCGCGCAGATCACCCTGTCGAACGCGGCTGGACCCGGCAACCACGGCGCGGTGGTGCGGATCTCCTGGGCGCGCCACATCTTCGAGCGCGGCGCCGCGCCCCGACATTCTCCCGAACTTCCGCGCTCCGCCCCCCTCCCGACAGGTGATGCCGCACCTATATAAAGCGCTATCAGAACAGCGAATTCGAAAGGAAGCGTCCCCATGCTGACGCAGACCGGAACCCCCGGGGCCGAGGCCGACCCGCTGGCCGCCTTCACCGACCGCAGCCTCCTGATCGTTGACGACGACAAGCCCTTCTCGACCCGCCTCGCCCGCGCGATGGAGAGCCGCGGCTACGAGGTGCAGGTGGCCGAGAGCGTGGCCGAGGGCGTCTCCGCGGTGGAGAGTCGCGCCCCGGCCTTCGCGGTGATCGACATGCGGCTCGGCGACGGCAACGGTCTCGACGTGATCGCGCGGCTCAAGGAGCAGCGCCCGGAAGCCCGCGGCGTGATCCTCACCGGCTACGGCAACATCGCGACCGCGGTGAATGCCGTGAAGCTCGGCGCCTTCGACTACTTGGCCAAGCCCGCCGACGCCGACGAGATCCACGGCACGCTGATGGCCCAGCCGGGCGAGCGCGCCGACCCGCCGGAGAACCCGATGTCCGCCGACCGGGTGCGCTGGGAGCACATCCAGCGCGTCTACGAGCTCTGCGGGCGCAACGTCAGCGAGACGGCGCGGCGCCTCAACATGCATCGCCGCACGCTCCAGCGCATCCTGGCCAAGCGCGCCCCGCGCTGAGCTGGATGCCGCGGATCCGATGAGGCGCAGGCCCGGCCCCGGTCAGACCGGAGCCGGGCCTTGTCGCGTGAGGAGGCGGTTGCGCAGCCTCCTCGAAACACGCTACCTGCCGCCACAAGAAGCCGGTTGCCCGAACCGGAGACCGCCAGAAGGGCCTGCCCCGTGAACACCCGCAACCTGATCACGATCGTCAGCATGATGGTGCTGGTCGGGACGGAGGTCTTCGCCGTGGCCATCGCGGCGGGCTGGGCGCTCGCAGGCCTGTTCGATCTCGGCGACCGGGTCGGGCACGTGCTCATGGGCCTGTTCAGCCTCGTGGCGGTCTGGGTGATGGTCCAGCTCTGGCGGCGGGCTACCAGCATCGAGCCCCTGCGCGGCGGACCGGCCCGGTAAGGCCCCGGGAGACCGACGCAGACCTCGTGCAGACGAGCAGGAATCCCCGGTATTCCGGGTATGCCCGATCGAGCAATCGACAGCCCCTCACCGGTTCGGCTAAATCGTCGCGGACCTCAGCCACAGACGACGCCGAGCGGCCGGTAGGCAAAGCCCGCGGATGAGCACCCCATCATGAAAGCCCGCATCATCGTCACCCTCAAGACAGGCGTGCTGGATCCTCAGGGGAAGGCGATCGAGTCTGCTCTGAAGTCCTTCGGCATCGATTCGGTCGAGGGCGTCCGCCAGGGCAAGGTGTTCGATCTCGAGGTGAGCGCGACCGACCGGGCGAGCGCCGAAGCGACCCTCAAGGCGGCCTGCGAGAAGCTGCTCGCGAACACGGTCGTCGAGAACTACGCCATCGAGATCGTCTGATGCGCGCGGCGATCGTCACCTTCCCCGGCTCCAACCGCGACGGCGACGTCTCGCGGGCGCTGCGGCTCGCCGGAGCCGAGGTGGAGCATGTCTGGCACGCCGACACGGACTTGCCCGCTGGCACCGATCTCGCAGTGCTGCCCGGCGGCTTCTCCTACGGCGACTACCTGCGCTGCGGCGCCATCGCGGGGCGCGCGCCGGCGATGGACGCGGTGCGGGCGCACGCGGCCCGCGGCGGCCTCGTGCTCGGCATCTGCAACGGTTTCCAGATCCTGTGCGAGTCGGGCCTCCTGCCCGGCGTTCTGATGCGCAACGTCGATCGCCGCTTCATCTGCCACCGCCAGACCCTGCGGGTCGAGCGGGCGGATACCCGCTTCACCAGCGCCTACGAGGCCGGCCAGGTCATCGACGTCTGCGTGGCGCACGGCGAGGGCAACTACTTCGCCGATCCTGAGACGCTGGCGCGCCTCGAGGGCGACGGCCGGGTCGCCTTCCGCTACTGCGACCCGACGGGCGCTCTGACCGTAGATGCCAACCGCAACGGCTCGATCAACTCGATCGCCGGCATCTACTCGGAGCAGCGCAACGTGCTGGGCCTGATGCCTCATCCGGAAAACTTCGTGGAAGGGCTCGTGGGCGGCACGGACGGGCGCGGGTTGTTTCAGAGCCTCGCCGCCTGATTTTCCACCTATCCTTAACCGTGCATTAGGGTTTCGGAGTCATCAATCGAGCATTCCAGACGGTCTGGATGTCGAGTGAAGTTTCCGTTCACTCTGTTTGATGCCTCCCTGACGACTCATCCAAGCCGCTCCTCACGGGGCGGCTTTTTTCTTGGGGTTCCCCTCCGGCTGGCGCTCCCTCCCCGTGGAGGAGGAAGGGAGACAAGCGGGCGCATGAAAAAAGCCCCTCCCGCCGGAGGCGGGAGGGGCTCCAGAGTGGGAAACGCTCGCTCACGCGCTCAGTACAGCCCGCCGGCCTGCGCCGCACGGTCGGCGTCGGGCGGCACGGCCGCCGGCGCGTCCGGACGGGCCACGTAGGCGTCGGGCGGGGCGGTGCCGGGCTTGAACGCCTCGAGGATCGTGCCGGCGCCCTCGCCCGAGCCGGCGCGCATGCCGGAGGAGGCCGCGACGCGGATCAGCTTGATGCCCGGCGGCACCCGGAACGGGGTCGGCGGCTTGTCCTTCAGGGCCTGCTTCAGGAAGTCGAGCGCGATCGGCGCAGCGAGCCCGCCGCCGGTCGCGCGGTCGCCGAGCGAGCGCGGCTTGTCGAAACCGACATAGATGCCGACCGCCAGATCCGGCGAGAAGCCCACGAACCACGCGTCCTTGGCGTCGTTCGTCGTGCCGGTCTTGCCCGCGAGCGGCTTGCCCACCTGCTTCAGGATGGTGGCCGTGCCGCGCTGGACCACGCCCTCCATGATCGAGGTGATCTGGTAGGCGGTGAGCGGGTCGAGCACCTGCTCGGAATCGTCCACGAGCTTCGGCTCGTCCTGGCCCGACCACTTCTCGGCGTCGCAGCCCACGCATTTGCGGGTGTCGTGGCGGTAGATGGTCTCGCCGATGCGGTCCTGGATGCGGTCGATCAGCGTCGGCCGGATCCGGCGCCCACCGTTGGCGAGCATCGAGTAGGCGGTGACCATGCGCATCACCGTGGTCTCGCCGGCGCCGAGGGACATCGGCAGCACGGGGAGCATATCGTCGTAGACGCCAAAGCGGCGGGCATACTCGGCGATGAGCGGCATGCCGACGTCCTTGGCGAGGCGCACCGTCATCAGGTTCTTCGAGTGCTCGATGCCGTAGCGCAGCGTGTGCGGGCCGCCGGACTTGCCGTCGTAGTTCGAGGGCGACCACGCTTCCTGGCCCGGTCCGGCCTCGATGGTGATCGGCGAGTCCTGCACGATCGAGGACGGGGTGTAGCCGTTGTCGAGCGCCGCCGCGTAGACGATCGGCTTGAACGAGGATCCGGGCTGGCGCATCGCCTGGGTGGCGCGGTTGAACTCGGACTCGTCGTACGAGAATCCGCCGACCATCGCGTGCACGCGGCCCGTATAGGGATCCATCGCCACGATGGCCCCCGAGACCTCGGGCTTCTGCCGCAGGCGGAAAGTGCCGCGGCCGCCATCCATCGGCTCGACATAGACCATGTCACCGGCCTGGAGGTTGGCGCGGCCGGCCCAGCGCATGCCCTCGGGGGCGAGCACGCCGGTCTCGCGGTCCTTCGAGACCTGGCCGGACGCCTCGCGGCGGGGCTGCAGGCCGATCTGGAGGCCGCCCGCGCCGTTGCCCAGCACCACGGCGAGCCGCCAGGGCGCCACGTCGCCGAGCGCCGGCACCTCGGCCGCCGCCATGCCCCAGTCGCGGCCGGCAAGATCGACCTTGGCGACGGGGCCGCGCCAGCCGTGGGACTGGTCGTAGCGCACGAGCCCGTCGGTCAGCGCCTTGCGGGCCCAGGCCTGCATCTTCGGATCGAGGGTCGCGCGCACCGAGAGGCCGCCCTCATAGAGCTTCTTCTCGCCGTAGCGCTCGGAGATCTCGCGGCGCACCTCCTCGGTGAAGTAGTTGGCGTTGGCCGCGTTCGGGAAGGCGACGCGCGGGTTCACGCCGAGCGGCTGCTTACGCGCCGCCTCCTCCTCCTCGCGGGTGATGTAGTTGTTCTCCCGCATCAGGCGGATGATCTCGTTGCGCCGGTCGAGCGCCGCCTGGGTCTTGCGGTAGGGATGGTAGTTGTTCGGGCCCTTCGGCAGCGCCGCCAGATAGGCCGCCTCGTTGATGGTCAGCTCGTGGACGGACTTGCCGAAATAGTCGAGCGCGGCCGCCGCGACGCCGTGCAGGTTGCGGCCCGGCACGATGGTGCCGAGGAAGATCTCGTTGAGGTAGAGCTCTAGGATCTTGTCCTTCGAGTAGGCCGCCTCGATCCGGAGCGCGATCAGTGCCTCCTTGATCTTGCGGTCGAAGGTCTGCTCGTTGGTGAGCAGGAAGTTCTTGGCCACCTGCTGGGTGATGGTCGAGGCGCCCTGCTTCTTGCCGCTCTTGGCGTTGGTCAGCACCGCGCGCACGATGCCCTCGGGGTCGATGCCGCCGTGCTTGTAGAAGTTCTTGTCCTCGGCCGAGAGGAAGGCCGCGACCACGACCTTCGGCATGGCCTGGATCGGCAGGTAGAGCCGGCGCTCGCGGGCGTACTCGGCAAGCAGCGAGCCGTCCGCGGCGTGGACGCGGGTCATCACCGGCGGCTCGTAATTGGCGAGGGCGGCGTGGTCCGGCAGGTCCTGGCTGTAGGTCCAGTAGAAGTAGGCGCCGACGGCCGCGGCGACCACGAACAGCACCGCGCAGGCGCTGAACAGGAAGCCGAAGAAACGTAGGATCAAGCGCATCCGGTGTTCCGCCCGTCGGTGGCTCGGCCGCGCACGGACCGATCTCGGCAAGGGATTCGCGCCCGCCCACGCCTCTGATTCGGGCGTCGGTAACGGCCGCTCGCGCCCGCGCCGGAACCCTTAACGGGATGTGGTACGACGGGGCAATTCAGAGCCCCGTATCGACACCGGATCTATGGTGAAACTGGGGCGATTGCCGCCGCGCGCCGCGCGGTCGCGACCGGCCGCCCGAGGGTGGCACGGTTGGTGAAGAACAGGTCCACCGCCTTGGCCATCGAGCCCGTCACGCCGTCGCGCCACTCGGGCGATTGCAGCATCTTCAGGTCGCGCTCGCTCGACAGGTAGCCGAGCTCGACCAGAACGCTCGGCACGTCGGGCGAGCGCAGCACCCGGAAGCCAGCCTCGCGGTGGGGTTTGGTGCTCATCTCCATCACGGGGCTGAGCTGGCCCATCAGGGTGCGGGCGAACCCTGAGGAGAAGCCGCGGGTCTCGCGCAGCGTCAGTTCCTGCAGGATGTCGGCGATCTCGGGCGGCCCCTCCCCCGTCTCCGCACCCGCGGCGGCATCCGCCCGGTTCTCGCGTTCGGCGAGCTTGGCCGATTCGGCATCCGTCGCCTTCTCCGAACCGGTATAGATCGTGGCGCCACGCACCTGGGGCGCGGCCGAGATCGAGTCGGCGTGGATCGAGACGAAGAGGTCGGCCCTCGCCTCGCGGGCAAGACGGACGCGCTCGGCGAGCGGTACGAAGACGTCCCGGTCGCGCGTCATGCGCACCCGGTAGCGCCCGCCGCTCTCAAGCCGGGCGACCAGCGCCTGAGCGAAGCCGAACACGATGTCCTTCTCGTAGACGCCGCCCGCCGCGATGGCACCCGGATCGGTGCCGCCGTGGCCCGCATCGATCATCACCAGCGGGCGCTGATCGACGGTCTCCGGCAGAGCGGCCTTGGCGGCGGCCGGTGCCGGATCAGCCGCGGCCGCAGCCTTGCGGAAGGCCTCGCGGTCGGCGCGCTGGAATGGGATCGTCATCAGCACGGCACCGTCGCGGGCACGTGTCGCGGTCTCGATGCGGCCGACGGTGGCGGGGCTCGCCAGATCGACCACGATGCGCGAGCGCCCCGGCGCGAACAATCCGTAGCGAAAGGATTGCACCACCCCCTCGCGACGGCGTCCGGCCTCGGGACCGAGTTGGAAATTCACCTCGGGGAGGTCGATCACGGCGCGGTCGGGCCGCTCCATCACGAAGGCGCGCGCCTCGACCGGCCGCGACAGCGTGAGGGTGAGCTTGGTGGCGCCAGGGCCGCCAGCGAGCTCCGCCGCGATGGCCACGGCGCGCTCGCCATCCTGGGCCGCCACCGGGATCGAGCCGGCGAGCGACAGAGCGAGGATGGCAGAGATGACGGAACGGGTCAGGCGCGCGCGAATCGGCATCGGTCTGAAGGACTGTCTCCCCGCCTCCGTTACGGCATAGGGTCGACAGGGTTAACCGATCGTTGCGCCGCAGGGTGCGATGCGATGACGCCTGTGGCACGCCGGCGACAGGCCGAGAGGCTGAAACGTCGAACGCCCGCGCTTGGTTCCGCGCGGACGTCCAGGATCGGCGCGCCGGTGGGCTCGCCCGATACGGCTGCGGATCGGAGCGCGTGGCTAGGCCGCAACCTTCTCCCGCTCCCACGGCACGCCGGGAGCCGTGCGCCGCGCGATGTCGCTCCAGCAGGTCAGCGAAGCGTCCGCGGCGCGCTGCATCTCGGTGACGTTCAGGCGGATCATGTCGGCAGGGGAGCGAGCCGCGCCGAGCGCCCGCATGTAGCTGAGGACCGCCACGCTCTCGTTATGCATGTAGTTCGCCAGCACGACGCCGATCTCCTCGACATCGATCCGCACAGGCGCGAACGTGAAGCGGAATGCGGTCCGCGCCGCGGGGGGACGTCTCGCCCCCGCCTCGGACGGACCCGCAGCATCGAGCGCCGCGAGGGCGGCCACCGGCGGGATGGGATCAGACAGGACGGATTCCGACGCCTCGTCGCGCGCCTCGTCCGACGCCGCCACCTCGGCGATCTCCTCCGGGACGATCTGCTCGGGCGTTTCGCCAGCAGCCTCGTTGACGGAAGCCGGCTCCTCGGGCTCGGCAGCGGCCGTCGCCGCATGGGGCTCGGTCACCGCGTCGTCCTCGGCCGGCCCGTCGGATGCAGGCTCGGGCACCGCCTCCGTCACGGCTTCCGCGGACGCCTCGGTCGCGGCAGGAGCGGCTTCCAGGATCTCGGCCTCGGCCGGGGCGATGCCCTCTCCTGCGGGTTCCTGGCTCGGTTGCGGCTCCGCCGCCGACATCGCCTCGGTCGGTATCTCGGCGGCGGGTGACGCGGCGGGGCCAGGACGCAGCGGCATCCTGCGGCCGGCGCGCTGCCCGTGGGGCGTACGCTGCTTACCCATCGGTCGACTCCCTCGATCGTTCAGCGGGCCGACATGCGAACGGCCGGTCCGGCGCGGTCCCGGACATCGGCGCGATCGGTATCGGCCTCATCCGGGAGCCCGCACCCATGGGGCGCGGGCTCCCGGTCGTTCGGTCCATCCGCGGGCCGGAGCCTCAGCGGGAAGCGGCGCTCTGCGCGAGATTGCCGAACTCCTTGGCCTGCGCCTGCAGGGTGGAGAACTGGCTGCGGACGTACTCGGCCTGGATCTCGTAAGCCTCGCGCAGGTCCTTGCTGCGGACGAGCTTCTGAACATGGTCGAAGGCCGCGCTGGCATTGGCCTGCGCGTGATCGAAGCCCTTGGCGACGGCCGCCTGGAGCGTGTCTTGGAAAGTCTGGCCACCCTTCTGGAACTGATCGGCGGCCTTGTGGGCGTTCGTCATCAGAGCGCCGACCGCATTGCGCGCCTGGTCGACGCTCTTCTCGGCGATGTCGCGCAGCTCGGTCGGGATCTCGAAGTTCTGGGTCTGCATCATTCTCTCCGCTCGTGAAACCGGATCAGCCCGGCGGGTCGGCCACGGCTGGCGAGAGAGATATGTTGCATTGCAGCAAAAAGGTCAAGCGCCAGCGCAGTTCTACCCCGTTCAAAGGCGAACTCTTGTCAGGGCCGATCACGCAAGACGTTCACCGACAACACACACGCTCACCACTCTAAAGCAAAGGTTCCGATCCGCAGCAATCCATGGTTCGGCGGACGACCTTTTCCGCACCTGACGGCGCCGGCGTCCGATCATTTGATAAAGTACGCACCTGAATAGCCACGATCTTGAACCATCGCCTCGCAAGCGGTCAAGTCTTGCATTCCAAGACCGGGATCTTTGTCTGCCTGGCCGGTGCGGGCTAGACAGGGGCAGAGTTTTCCGCCCGCGCATGTTGCAACGCACAGTCGGCCGGGCCTCGGCCGCTCACCATGATGTGTGCGTAGAGATCCGCCGCAGCGCGGGCATGGGACGCGATCGTCGCCGGCGCTGACCAGAACCGGGCGTGGGCGGCCCGACCGAGAGCAGCCACGCACGCATCGTCCCGAAGGCGCGAGAAGACGCCTGCGAGGGCCTCCGCCTCGGGGGCGACGACGAAGCCCGTTTCCCCGTTCCGGACCTTTTCGGAGGCGCCTGAGCGCTCCGAGGCCACGACCGGGATGCCATCGGCGAGCGCCTCGTAAACGGTGAGCGGTCCCGTCTCGAACCAGCGCGACGGCGCGGCGAGCGCCCGCGCCCGGGCTCGCAGGATCGCCCGGGCGGCGTCCGGCGATTGCCAGCCGAGGACTTCCGCGCCTGCCGCCCGCAATTCCGCCTCCAGCGGCCCGGCACCGATGAACAGAGCCGGCAGCCCCGCCGCGCGCGCCGCCGCGGCGACGAGGTCGGCACCTTTCTCGCGGGTGAGGCGGCCCAGATAGACCACCGCGTCGCCCCGCTCCGGCTCGGCCGGCGCCACCGGGTGGACGCGGACCGGATTGTCGAGACGATGATGCACCACCCCACCACCGAACAGGGAGGCCATGCGGGTCCGGCTCGCATCGCAGACATGGACGAGGTGGAGCGGGTGGCTTCCGAGAGTCCGGCCCAGGATGGCGGTGCGGGCCACGCGTACGAGCTTGTGAAGGCGGCTGCGCGCGTCGCAGGGCGCGACGAGGCAGGCCGCAGACATCGGGCGCAGGGCGCAGGGCTCGGCCCGGTCGAACCGGTAGTAGACCCCGTTCGGGCAGGCCAGGAAATAATCGTGCAACGTCACGAGCACGGGCATTCCGGTCGCGAACAGGACCGGGAACACACTCGGCGAGAGGCTGCGGGTCCACTGATGCAGGTGGAGGATGTCGATGGGCGGCAGGGCGGCCAGCGCCGCCCCGACCCGCTCGGCGGCGACGCGGTGCCAGACCCCTGACACGGCGCCCGCGACGGCGCCGCGGGTCCAGATGTCGGGCAGGCCGAGATCGATGCGCCGGATGCGCGGATGGTCGAGCAGCGGGTCGACCGGCCCGGAGACGCCCTGGAGATAGCTGACGGCGATCCCCAGTTCCGCGAGGCCGCGGGCGGATTCGAGGGCGACCTTCTCGGCCCCGCCGCTCGGGGCGGCGAACTCGGCCAGGACGACGACGTGCATCGGGCGCCTCCAGGCTGCCGCCCGTGCACCGCGCCGGGGTCTCAGGGCGGCCCCGACCCTATCCCGGGCCGGTAAACGGCTTGCAACACCTGTCCGCCCCCGGCGTTGACGCCCGAACGCACCCGTGGGTGCCCTTGAGACGGAGCGAGGACCGGCATGGCCGACCAGGACACCAAGGCGAACGCGGAGAAGCCCGGCTTTCAGCAGGGCAGCGCCAAGCCCGGCGACAAGGCGAACCCGGACAACCGGCAGGAGCCGCTGAACGAGCGCCTGGACGAGGCGCTGGAGGAGACCTTCCCGTCGAGCGATCCCGTCTCGGTGAAAATCACCAAGTAGCTTGGTCGAGCTCATCGAGTGGCGGTTTCGAAAGGCCGAGGCCTTTCGCGGGTGCAGGGTGGAACCCTGCAACGAAGAAGCGCCGCCCCGGCCGAGCCGGGGCGGCGCTTCTCGTCCTGGGGCTGCGCGCCCCGAAACCCGCCCGAGGGCCTCGGGCCCTTTGGAATCCCTCGACCTCAGGCGGCTTCCAGCAGGCGGCGGGCGATGACCTGGGCCTGGATCTCGGCGGCGCCCTCGAAGATCGAGAGGATGCGCGCATCGCAGAGCACGCGGCTGATCTGGTACTCCAGCGCGAAGCCGTTGCCGCCGTGGATCTGCAGGGCGTTGTCGGCCGCCGCCCAGGCGACGCGGGCGCCCAGGAGCTTCGCCATGCCGGCCTCGAGATCGCAGCGCTTGCCCTCGTCCTTCTCGCGGGCCGAGAAGTAGGTGAGCTGGCGGGCGATGTTGATCTCCACCGCCATCATGGCGAGCTTGTCGGCCACACGCGGGAAATTGATCAGCGCCTTGCCGAACTGCACCCGCTCCTCGGCGTAGCGCAGGCCGATATCGAGGGCGGATTGCGCCACGCCGATGGCGCGGGCCGCCGTCTGGATGCGGGCCGACTCGAAGGTCTGCATGAGCTGGGCGAAGCCCTTGCCCTCGACGCCGCCGAGCAGGTTCTCGCCCGGCACGGAGAAGTTCTCGAAGGCGAGCTCGTACTCCTTCATGCCACGGTAGCCGAGCACCTCGATCTCGCCACCCGATAGCCCCTCGCCCGGGAAGGGATTCGCGTCGTCGCCCCGCGGCTTCTCGGCGATCAGCATGGAGAGGCCGCGATGGCCCTTCTCCTCGGGCTTGGTGCGCACCAGCACCGTCATGATGTCGGCGCGCACGGGGTGCGTGATCCAGGTCTTGTTGCCCGAGATCTTCCAGGTGTCACCGTCCTTCACGGCCTTGGTGCGCAGGCTCGCGAGGTCGGAGCCGGTGTTCGGCTCGGTGAAGACCGCAGTGGGCAGGATCTCGCCGCTGGCGATCTTGGGCAGGAAGCGCTGCTTCTGCTCCTCGGTGCCGCCGCCGAGGATGAGTTCGGCCGCGATCTCCGAGCGGGTGCCGAGCGATCCGACGCCGATATAGGCGCGGGACAATTCCTCAGAGACCACGCACATCGCGGTCTTGGGCATGCCCATGCCGCCGTACTCCTCGGGGATGGTCAGCCCGAAGACGCCGAGCTCGGCCATCTTCTGGATGATCTCCATCGGGATATAGGCGTTCTGGAGGTGCCACTCGTGCGCCTGATCGACCACCTCGGCCTTGCCGAAGCGGCGCATCTCGGAGCGGATCGCTTCCATGTCCTCGTCGAGGCCGGATTCGCCGATGGTCGCCGAGCCGCCGCCCTCGCGGATCTTGGCCACCAGGGCGGCGCGGTTCTCGGGCGTGTTGCCGTCCGCGATCATCGCCTCGACGGCGTCGGTGCGGAACTGGGCCAGCTCCTTGGCGGAGAGCCCGAGGGAGCCGGTCGGGCGCACCATCTCGCCCTGGCTCATCGGGATGCCGCCGAACATCTGGTCGAGATATTCGCCCGCGCCGATCTTCACCAGCAGCGTCTCGGTCTCGCCGAGCTTGCCCGCCTCGCGGAGGTTGGCCGCGTAGGTGCCGAGCTCGCGCACGGCCTCGCCGTAGACGGCGAGCCAGGCAAGGCCGTGGGCGGCGTGCTGCTCCGCCTCGAGCTTGGCGGCATCGATCTTGCCGTCCTGGCCCAGCACACGGGCGCGCACCCGGCGGGTCGCCTCGGCGACGAGCTTCTTGGCCGCCGCGCCCGCCTCGGCGGACAGGGCGACGACGTCCTGCGGTTCGGTCTGGATGGCGGGGGAGGCGGACATGCTGAGACCCTGGATCTAGGGGGATCACGGTTAGCCCCGTTATAGGGCAGCCCGCGAAACCGGAGATATTTTTTTATTTGCACCGCCCGCAAAGGGAAGTGAATGCCGCCCGCGTTGCACCATGGTGCAATACGGATCGAAGGCTCAGCCGCGGCTCACCAGGGCCACGCCGAGCACCGCCACCGCCATACCGGCGATCTGCACGGGGGCCAGCGTCTCGCCAAACAGGGCGTAGGCCATGACGGCCGAGACCGCGGGCACGAGGTAGAACAGGGCCGAGACGCCCGCGACCGCCTGTCGCTGGATCAGCCGGAGCAGCAGCAGGATCCCGCCGACCGAGAGGCCGAGCACCGCCCAGGCGAGACCCGCGAGTGCCGGCAGGCTGGCGTCGAATCGCCCCTCCTCCAGCAGCAGGGCGAGCGGCAGCGTCATCAGGCCGGCACCCAGGAACTGCACGGCCGCGTTGGTGCGCAGGTCGACGGTGGCCGCGAAGCGCTTCTGCCAGAGGGTGCCGCCAGTGAGCGCGACGGTCGCCCCGAAGCAGACGGCGAGCGCGTCGAGCGGGATCGCGTCCGTGCCTGCCCCGATCTTCGGCAGGAGGACGAGCCCGGAGCCGAGCGCCCCGATCCCGACCCCGAGCCAGCGGCGGGGCGAGACCCGCTCGCCGAGCAGCGGGCCGGCGACGAGGGCCGTCAGGAGCGGCGGCAGGCTCGTCACGAGGGCGGTGAGCCCCGCCGGCAGGCCGCGGCTCACCGCCCAGAACACGCCGTCGAGATAGATGCCCTGAAGCAGGATGCCGGCGAGCAGCGCGTCCCGCCAGCCTCGCCAGCCCAAGGGCCAGCGCGCCCCGGCGGCCCACGCGATCGCGCAGAGGACGCAGACCGTGAGCAGGAAGCGCAGGGTCAGGAACGTGAACGGCTCGGCGTGCGGCGCGACGAGCCGGGCTACGATGAATCCGGTCGACCAGATCAGCACGAAGAGCCCCGGCACGAGGCGGAGGGCGGGGTTCGCCGGGGCGGAGGCGGGTCGGGTCATCGGGGGCGCGGCGCGGCGTGGGCCGAACCGTGTGTCACGAACGCGCAGCCAGCGCCACGCTTTCGCGCCGGGACGGGTGGGCGCCCTCTCGCCTCGCCGCGGATCCGGTGTAGAGACCCGTCCCGACATGCGTCCCGCCCCGCGCCTGCACCGCCCCATCGAGATCGCCGCCCTGGCAGCAGCGCGCTTCGTCGCGCATGACGGCTGGGCGATCGCGAGCCACATCGCGCTCTCGACCCTGACCTCGATGTTCCCGTTCCTGATCCTGCTGGCGGCTTTGGCCGGCCTGTTCGGTTCGAAGTCGCTCGCCGACGAGGCCGGGGTGCTGATCCTCGATGCGTGGCCGAAGGAGGTGGCGAAGCCCATCGTCGGCGAGGTGCACCGGGTGCTCACAGAGCAACGCGGCGGCGTGCTCACCATCGGCGCGCTCTTGGCGCTCTACTTCTCGTCCTCCGGCGTCGAATCGCTTCGGGTCGGGCTCAACCGCGCCTACGGCATCCGCGAGATGCGGCCCTGGTGGCTGACCCGGCTCGAATCGATCGGCTACGTGGTCTGCGGCGCCTTCGCGATGCTGGCCTTCGCGCTGCTCGTGGTGCTGGGCCCGCTGATCTGGCGCAACATCGTCAACGTGGCACCGGGGCTCGAGCCGCTGGGGCTCACCGTGGCGATCGGGCGGATCGGGATCACGGCCTTCCTGCTGGGGCTGGTTCTGGTCATCGCCCACCGCTTCGTCGCGGCGGGGCGGCGGCCGATCCTGCTGGTACTGCCGGGCGTCGTGGTGACGCTGCTGCTCTGGTTCCTGGCAGGCCTCGGCTTCGGGTTCTATCTCGACCGCTTCTCGACGGCCTACGCCTCGACCTACGGGGGCCTCGCCACCGCGATGGTCTTCCTCGTCTTCCTGTACTGGTGCGCCGCGATGTTCCTGTTCGGCGGCGAGATCAACGGCACCGTGATCGCCGCGCGGCGCGCCCGCCTCCAGGCGCGGATGCAGGCCCGCCGGGCCGGGGTGCGCTAGAGCACACGCGGTCAAGCTTGCGCGGGTTTCGGGCGGGCGGCCGGGAACCCGCGCCGAGCCGGCGCATTCATCCCGTACTCCATGCGATCCCCAAGAGCACCTCAAAGGCCCGCCTCACGGCGGGCTCTTTTTTGCGCGGAGCCCCGTCAGCCGCCGCAGCCGCCGCGGTGTTCCGGGAGCGTCAGCCCGAAATGGGCGACGAGGTCGTCCACCTGCGCGGGCGAGAGGGCGCGGGGATTGAGATTGCGCAGGATGAGGTAGAGCCGGGCCGTCTCCTCCAGCTCCTCGGTGGCAAAGACCGCGCCCTCCAGGCTCTCGCCCGCCACCACCGGACCGTGGTTGGCGAGCAGCACGGCACTGTAGCGGCCGGCGAGCCCGCGGATGGCGTCGGCGACCGCCGGGTCGCCCGGCCGGAAATACGGCACGAGCGCGGTGCCGCCGGTGCGCATCAGGTAATAGGGCGTCAGCGGCGGCAGCACGGCCTGCGGGTCGATCTCGGGCAGCATCGAGACCGCGACCGCGTGCGTCGAGTGCAGGTGCACGATGGCCCGCGCTTCCCGGCGGCTCTGGTAGAGCGCGGTGTGGAGCGGGATCTCCTTGGTGGGCTTATCACCCGACACGAGATTGCCCTCGGCATCGAGCCGGGAGATCCGGGCCGGGTCGAGGAAGCCCAGCGACGCGTTGGTCGGCGAGACCAGCCAGCCGCCGTCGTCAAGGCGCACCGAGATGTTGCCCGACGAGCCCGGTGTCAGGCCGCGCTCGAACAGCGAGCGGCCGTAGCGGCAGATCTCCTCGCGCAGCCGGCTCTCCGTGGCGCTCATGCGGTCGCTCCCTCGCTGAGTTCGAAGCCGAGATCGATCGTCCCGGGCGGGCTGCCCGCGCTCAGGGCCTCGGCCGCAGCGCGGCCGATGGCGAGACGGGGCGTGCGCATGGTCGAGAGCGGCTGCGGCATCGCCTCGGTGATGTCGAGGGCGTGGCAGCCGAACAGGGCCAGCCGCTCCGGTACGGCCCAGCCGCGGCCGAGGCAGGCGAAGTAGCCCCCAAGCGCCATGTCGTCGTTCGAGAAGTAGACCGCGTCCGTGTCGGGCACGCGCGCCATCAGCGCCTCCAGGGCGGCGCGGCCGGAAGCGGCCGAGGAGCGATCGCCCACGAGCTCGCGGGCGTGCAGAGCGAGGCCCGACTCGGCGAGCGCCGCCTCGAAGCCGGCGAGCCGCTTGGCCGCGCGCAGGTCCCGGCCGAGGTCGTGCCCCACATAGGCGATGCGCCGGTAGCCGCGTCCGATCAGGTGGCGGGCGCTGGCGTGCCCCACCGCCCGGTTCGAGAAACCCACCGCGATGTCGAGGCCCGGCCCGTCCGTGTCGATCATCTCGACGATCCGGATGCCGGCGGCGCGAAGCCGGGTGACCGTCAGCTCCGTGTGCTCCAGCCCGGTCAGCACCAGGGCGGCGGGGCGCCAGGACAGGAGCCCGGCGACTAGCGCCTCCTCGCGGTCCGGGTCGTAGTCGCTCACGCCCACGACGCTCTGGAACCCGGCACCGTCGAGGGCGCCGGTGAGGCCGCGCAACAGGTCCGGGAACACGATGTTGGTGAGGGAGGGGATCACCACGCCGACGAGCTGCGAACCCGCCGAATCGGCGTTGCCGGCGAGCGACCCGGCGAGCCGGTTCGGCACGTAGCCGAGCCGGTCGGCGGCCTCCAACACGCGCTCGCCCGCCCGCTTCGAGAAGGAGCCCTGCCCGCGCAGAACCCGCGAGACCGTGCTCTCGCCGACGCCCGCCTCGCGGGCGACGTCGGCGATCGTCACGAGACGGCTCGGTGTCTGGTGGATGGTCACGCCACGCTCCTCCGGCACGCAACCGACATAACAAGCGGCCCGGTCCGTCACAACCAAATTGGCAGCGCTCCCAAGAAATTCTTGGCAGCGCTGCCAAAGCGCGATAGGTCTGTTTAGAGCGCCGCCATCAGAGCGGTCGCCACGATCGCCCCGGGCATAGGGGCCGACAGGGAGAACGCCTATGACCGTGCAGGCCGCAACGGTGCCGGGGGCCGCCGCGCCGCCGCAGGATTTCGTCGAGCAGACCTACACGAAGGTGTTCTGGCGCCTCGTACCCTTCCTGATGCTCTGCTACGTGATCGCCTACCTCGACCGCGTGAACGTCGGCTTCGCCAAGCTGCAGATGTCGCAGGAGCTGAAGTTCAGCGAGACGGTCTACGGGCTGGGCGCAGGCCTGTTCTTCATCGGCTATTTCCTGTTCGAGGTGCCCTCGAACGTGATCCTGCACCGGGTCGGCGCCCGGGTCTGGATTGCCCGGATCATGATCACCTGGGGGGTGATCTCCGGCGCCTTCATGTTCGTGAACTCGGCGACCTCGTTCTACATCATGCGCTTCCTGCTGGGGCTGGCCGAGGCCGGCTTCTATCCGGGTGTGATCCTCTACGTGACCTCGTGGTTCCCCTCGCACCGCCGCGCCCGGGTGATCGCCGTGTTCATGTCGGCGATTCCGGTGTCGGGCATCTTCGGCAACCCACTCTCGGGCTGGATCATGGACGCCTTCAACGGCGCCTACGGCCTCTCCGGCTGGCAGTGGATGTTCGTGATCGAGGCGATCCCGGCGGTGATCGTGGGCGCGGCCGTGTTCCTCTACCTCGACAACAAGCCCGCCGACGCAGCCTGGCTCTCCGAGGCCGAGAAGGCGGTGATCGAGCGTGACATCGCGGCCGAGCACGAGGGCAAGACCGAGAGCCCGCACTCGATCGCCACCGTGTTCCGCAACGGCCGGATCTGGTTCATGAGCCTGATCTACTTCGCCTTCGTCACCGGGCAGTACGGCCTGACCTTCTGGATGCCGACGATCGTCAAGGCGTCGGGCATTCAGGGGAATCTCAACATCGGCCTCGTCAGCGCGATCCCGTTCCTGTTCGCGGTCTTCGTGATGATCCTGCTCGGTCGCAGCGCCGACCGGCTGCGCGAGCGTCGCTGGCATCTGATCGTCCCGGCGCTCCTCGGCTCCGTCGGCTTCATCGTGGCGGCAAGCACCGGCAACACCGTGATCGCGATCGCGGCGCTCTCGGTGGCGGCGGGCGGCGTCCTCACCTGCGCCCCCCTGTTCTGGTCGCTGCCCACCGCCTTTCTGGCCGGCACCGGGGCGGCGGCCGGCATCGCCCTGATCAACTCGGTCGGCAACCTCGCGGGCTTCGCCAGCCCCTACGTGATCGGTGCCCTGCGCGACTCCACGGGCAGCACGGCGGCCGGCATGTACGCGCTCGCCGCGATGCTGGTGATCGGCGCGGTCTGCGTATTCGTGACGCCGAAGCGGCTGGTGAACCGCTGAGCCGCGGCGTTCGTGGGTCGTGCCACGGCACGATCCATCCGCGACGCCCCCCCGCTCCCGTGCGGGAGAGGGTCGGGGTGAGGGATGAGAACTCTCCGGAAGGGACGCACCGCTTCCGCGGAGACGCCGCGGCTTCTCCGTAAAGCTCCGGGTCCCCCACCCCGCTTTCTGCGAAAGCAGACCTCTCCCGGACGGGAGAGGGGACCCGCGCCCTTTCCGAGAGCGCCGGACACGCCTCTTCGATCATTAGAGCACAGGACGGCACACAATGAGCACCACCACACCGACAGGCCGCGCCGCGGTGATCGGCCTCGGCTCGATGGGCGCCGGTATGGCGGCGTCTCTCCTGCGGGCGGGCTTCTCCGTCAGCGCCTGCGACGTGAACCGCGAGGCCGTCGCCCGCTTCGAGGCGGCTGGCGGGCGCGGCGCCGCGAGCCCGGCCGAGGCCGCGGAGGGCGCTGACGTCGTGGTCTGCGTCGTGGTCAACGCAGCCCAGACCGAGGCCGTGCTGTTCGGGCCCGAGGGCGCCGCCGGGACCATGCGGCCGGGCGCCGTCTTCGTCTCCTCGGCCACCATGGACCCGGCGATCGCCCGGGGCCTCGCCGCGCGCCTCGAGGAGACCGGCCGGCTCTACCTCGACGCCCCGATGAGCGGCGGCGCGGCCCGCGCCGCGGAGGGCGCCCTCACCTTCCTGGCCTCGGGCTCGCGCGAGGCCTTCGCGGCGGCGCGCCCCGCGCTGGAGGCCATGGCGGGCCGGCTCTACGAGCTCGGCGACGCGGCCGGCCAGGGCGCGGCCTTCAAGATGATCAACCAGTTGCTCGCCGGCGTACACATCGCCGCCGCCAGCGAGGCGATGAGCTTCGCGGCCAAGCAAGGTCTCGACCTCGCCAAGGTCTATGAGGTGATCACGGCGTCCGCCGGCAATTCGTGGATGTTCGAGAACCGGATGCCGCACGTCGTCGAGGGCGACTACACACCGAAGAGCGCGGTCGACATCTTCGTGAAGGATCTGGGCATCGTGCAGGATATGGCCCGGGCCGAGCGCTACCCGGTGCCGGTGGCGGCGGCCGCTCTGCAGATGTTCCTGGCGGCGTCGGGCGCCGGGATGGGCCGGGACGACGACGCCTCGGTGGCGCGGATCTACGCCCAGCTCTCGGGCACGACCCTGCCGACGCCCAAGGCCTGAGGAGGGCTCCGATGCCGCGCTTTGCCGCCAACCTCACGATGATGTTCAACGAGCACCCCTTCCTCGACCGCTTCGCGGCGGCCGCGGATGCGGGCTTCGAGGCCGTCGAGTTTCTGTTCCCCTACGAGCACAGCCCGGACGCGATCGCCGAGCGGCTCGCCCGCCACGGCCTGGCCCAGGCCCTGTTCAATCTGCCGCCCGGCGACTTTGCGGCGGGGGAGCGCGGGATCGCGGTGTTCCCCGAGCGCTTCGACGAGCTGAAGGCCGGCGTCGGGACGGCGCTCCGCTACGCCGAGGCCACGGGCGTCGCGCGCCTGCACCTGATGGCCGGCCTCGCCGACCCGGCCGATCCGGGGGCGCGGGATGCCTACCGCCGCGCCGTGACCTGGACGGCGGAGCGGCTCTCCGAGCACGGCCTCGATCTCGTGCTGGAGCCGATCAACGCCCGCAACATGCCGGGCTACTTCCTCGACGATTTCGGAGCCGCCGCCGCGCTGATCCGCGAGCTGGAATTGTCGAACCTGAAGCTCCAGTTCGACCTCTACCACTGCCAGATCCTGCACGGGGACGTGACGATGCGGCTGCGCGCGCTGATGCCGCTGATCGGCCACGTCCAGACCGCGAGCGTGCCCGACCGTCACGAGCCCGGCACCGGCGAGATGAACGACGCCTATCTCTTCGCCGAGCTCGACCGGCTCGGCTACGCCGGCTTCGTCGGATGCGAATACATCCCGGCCGCCGGCACCGTTGAGGGCCTCGGCTGGTTCGCGCCCTATCGCACGGGCTCCGCCCGGGGAGACGCCCGATGACCCTCGCCCTCGGCTGCGTGGCGGACGACTACACGGGCGCCTCCGACCTCGCCAACACCCTGACCAAGGCGGGGCTTCGCACCGCCCAGACCATCGGCATCCCGGACGACGACCTCGCGCTCGGCGACGTCGAGGCGGTCGTAGTCGCCCTGAAGAGCCGCTCGATCGAGCCGGAGCGCGCGGTCGCCCTGTCGCGGGCGGCGGATGCGTGGCTGCGCGGGCGCGGCGCCCCCCACGTGATGTTCAAGATCTGCTCGACCTTCGACTCGACGGACCAGGGCAATATCGGCCCCGTCCTCGACGCCCTGCGCACGGATGCGGGCGAGGCCATCGCCGTCGTCACTCCGGCCTTTCCGGAGACCGGGCGCAGCGTCTACCAGGGCCATCTCTTCGTGGGTGCCGCGCCGCTCCACGAGAGCCCGCTGAAGGACCATCCGCTCAACCCGATGCGGGACTCGAACCTCGTGCGGGTCCTCGCCCGCCAGAGCGCGGCGCCGGTCGGACTCGTCGACGTGGCGACCGTGGCGCGGGGGGCCGACGCCGTGCGGGCCCGCCTCGACGCGCTGGCGGCGGAGGGTGTCGGCGCGGCGGTGGCCGACGCGATCCTCGACGCCGACCTGGAAATCCTCGGACGCGCCGCGCTCGCGCACCGGGTCTCGTGCGGCGCCTCCGGCCTCGGCCTCGGCCTCGCGCGGGCGCTCGCCGCCCCGGGCGAGGCCGATCCGGCCGCCGACGTGCTGGCGGAGCCGGTCGGCGGGCTCTCGGCCTGCCTCGCGGGCAGCTGCTCGCGGGCGACGCTGGAGCAGATCGCGGCGGCGGAAAGCCGGATGCCGGTGCTGCGCCTCGATCCCGAGCGCCTGATCGGCGGGGCGGACGGCGTCGGCGAGGCCGTCGCCTGGGCGGGCGCGCGCGTCGGGCAGGGCCCGATCCTGATCGCCAGCAGCGCGGACCCCGAGGCGGTCCGCGCGCTCCAGGCCCGTCACGGCGTCGCGGCGGCCGGCCACGCCATCGAGGTCGCGCTGGCGCGGCTCGCCGCCGCCCTCGTGGAGCGCGGCGTGCGCCGCCTCGTGGTGGCGGGCGGCGAGACCTCCGGCGCCGTGGTCGACCATCTCGGCCTCAAGGCCTTCCGGGTCGGGCCGGAGATCGCGGCCGGCGTACCGGTGCTGCGCACGGCCTCGGGCGTGCCGATGCTGCTCGCCCTCAAATCCGGCAATTTCGGCGGTCGCGACTTCTTCGCGCGCGCCCTCGACCTGATGCGTTGAGCGGAGGTTTCCCATGCACGTCCTGATTCTCGGCGCCGCCGGCATGATCGGCCGTCGCCTCACGGCGGAGCTCGTCGCGGCGGGCCGTGTCGGCAACGACCCGCTGACCGGCCTGACGCTGGTCGACGTCGTGCCGCCGGAACGGCCCCGCGGCTTCGACGGCGCGGTCCGGGTCGAGGCCGCCGACCTCTCGCGGCCGGGCGCCGCCGCGGCAGCGCTGACCGAGCGGCCGGGCATCGTCTTCCACCTCGCGGCGGTGGTCTCCGGCGAGGCGGAGGCCGACATGGATCTCGGCTACCGGGTCAACCTCGACGGCACCCGGCTGCTCTTCGAGGCGATCCGCACCCTGAGCGAGAGCGAGGGCTACCGGCCGCGGGTGGTGTTCACCTCCTCGCTCGCGGTGTTCGGCCAGCCGCTGCCCCCGGTCATCGGCGACGACTTCATCCCGGCGCCCGCCTCCTCCTACGGCGTCCAGAAGGCGATGGGCGAGTTGCTGCTCGCCGATTACAGCCGCCGCGGCTTCCTCGACGGGATCGGCCTGCGCCTGCCCACCATCTGCGTGCGGCCGGGCAAGCCCAACAAGGCGGCCTCGGGCTTCTTCTCCGGCATTCTGCGGGAACCGCTCGCCGGGCTGCCGGCCGTGCTGCCGGTGCCCGATACCGTGCGCCACTGGTTCGCCAGCCCGGGCGCCGCGACCGGCTTCCTGCTGCACGCGGCCGGGCTCGATCTCTCGGATCTCGGAACGCGCCGCACGCTGACCATGCCCGGCATCTCGGTGACCGTGGCGGAGGAGATCGAGGCCCTGCGGCGTGCCGCAGGCGAGAGCGCCGTCGCCCTGATCCGACGCGAGCCGAATCCGGTGATCATGCGGATCATCGAGACTTGGCCGGAGGCCTTCGATACCCGCGCCGCCAACGCCCTCGGCTTCGTGGCGGACGCCTCCTTCGACGCAATCCTCGCGCGGCACATCGCAGAGTCTCAGCGCTCCTAAGGGCCGGGGCGCCCCCCCCGATGCCGGCAACCCGCGAGGCGCTTGCCGGCGTTGGGAGGCGCGCTGATCCGCGCGGCACCTCCGCCCACCTGCATCGCTCCCGGGTTGACGATCCGTACACCCTGACTTCTCTCAAGAGCACGCAGCGCTCCAGTTTCGCGTTGCGCAGATGTCGCCGTTCAGCAAACCATCGCATCGCCGCCAGAGCGCGGCGGATGCCTGAATGTGGGTTGCTCTCATGCGGCGCTCATATCTGAAGTTCGCGTGGGCAGCGCCAGTCGTGGCTTTCGGCGTGGCGCTGATCCTGCTGCTCTGCATCGGTGCCGTCGCGGCCGCCTTGGCCCTTCTGTGGGCGAGCGCCGCGCATCGAACGGTTGTCCGGGCCCGATGTCGGCTCAAGGAAAGATTCTACGCCCGGATCGCCTAGAGCCAAGAAAAGGCCCGCCGCGGCCGAGCCGGGCGGGCCAAGTAGGTCTCTCGGAAGGAATGCCGTGATTGGCAGGGATGCACTAAGCATCCAGTATGCCAGATTCGTGACGGTCCTGGTTCGGAGATGCGCGCCTCCATGAGAGGACGTCGCCTTCGTCACACGATTGCGCCACAGGCTGACGCCTATTTGGCTGGGCGTTCGCTCTGAACCAGACGCTGGCCGGCCAGGCACTCTCGCATGTAGGTCGCGAGCAGATCGGGCGTCATGTTCAACGCCTCCGCCCGGGCTCGGCAAACCTGTTCGTTGCTCCGAGGATCGGCATTCTGAGCGGCAGCGCCGAAGCCGGTACCCAGTACGAATGCACTGGTGATGAGTAATGATGCAGCGCGCAAGGCGGCCTCCTCGGTTCCGATGACGTGAGGCCAACGAGGGCACCGCCCCGGCTGTTCCGGCTGCGCGGAATCGCTGGAACGGCCGAGCCGACGCCGAGAACGGCGCGAGGCGAGGCCGCGCGTGCCGATCAGGCGTCGGCACGCGCCTCGCGCGTCGGCGAGGCTTCGCGGGTCGCGAGGTTGCGCTTGACCGCCTCCTGAACCTTCTCGAAGGCCCGCACTTCGATCTGGCGCACGCGCTCGCGGGAGACGCCGAACTCGCCCGACAGATCCTCGAGCGTGATCGGGTCGTCAGCGAGACGGCGCGCCTCGAAGATGCGGCGCTCGCGCGGGTTGAGGACGCCGAGCGCGTCGCGCAATGCCGAGAGGCGGTTCTGCCCCTCCTGCTCGCGCACCAGCACGGTCTCCTGGCTCGGGCTGTTGTCGACGAGCCAGTCCTGCCACTCGCCCTCGCCCTCCTCGCGCAGGGGTGCGTTGAGCGAGGTGTCGCCGGACAGGCGCCGGTTCATATCGACCACGTCCTGCTCGGGGACACCGAGGCGGGTCGCGATCTGCTTGACCTGATCGGGCTTGAGGTCGCCCTCGTCGAGCGCCGAGATCCGGCCCTTGGCCTTGCGCAGGTTGAAGAACAGCTTCTTCTGATTGGCCGTGGTGCCCATCTTCACGAGTGACCACGAGCGCAGGATGTATTCCTGGATCGCGGCCTTGATCCACCACATCGCATAGGTGGCCAGGCGGAACCCCTTGTCCGGGTCGAAGCGCTTGACCGCCTGCATCAGGCCGACATTGCCCTCAGACACCACCTCGCCGATCGGCAGGCCGTAGCCGCGGTAGCCCATCGCGATCTTGGCGACGAGCCGCAGGTGCGACGTCACGAGGCGGTGCGCGGCCTCGCGGTCCCCCTGGTCGCGCCAGTTCTTGGCGAGGGTGAACTCCTCCGACGGCTCCAGCATCGGGAACTTGCGGATCTCATCGAGGTAGCGCGACAGGCCACCTTCGTTGGCGAGCACGGGCAAAGCGCCGGCCATGGGCATTCTCCTTGAGAGTCCCCCTCTCGGGCGGACACATGTTGCGGACGGCCGCTCCTTGAGCCGGCCGTACGACTCACCATCTCTACTGGGTCAGTCGCCGGGCCGGTAGCGGGTCCGCGACCCGAATGTCGTGATCAACGCGCGAGGGCCCGGTCGGTTGACAGTTGGTTGACATTGGCACGATTGGTCGCGGGTCTCCGTGCCCTTTCGCACCTGTGCGCCGATCGTGCTTGACCGTTGCGGACGAGCCACCAGGCCCGCCTTCATCTCTTCGCCGAAGCTGCGCGGCGGTTACATCCCGAGCGCCGCGATCAGCCGGGCAAGATCCGGAGGTGGGTCGCTCTCGAAGCGCAGATGCGCGCCCGTGCGCGGATGCGCGAAGCCCAGCAGCGCGGCGTGCAGCGCCTGCCGTCCGAGCGCGGCGAGCGCCGCCTGAGCGGCCTCCGGCAGCCGGGCCGCCTTGGTCTTGAAGGCCCCGCCATAGACGGCGTCGCCGAGCAGCGGATGCCCGATATGGGCGAGGTGAACGCGGATCTGGTGGGTGCGCCCTGTCTCCAGGCGGCACTGCACTCGGGCGACCTCGGCGCCGTGGCGCGCCTCCACCGCGTAGTGCGTCACCGCGTGGCGGCCCTCGCCGGGCCGCACCACCGCGATCTTCTCGCGGTTGTGCCGGGAGCGGGCGAGATCGGCGGTGACGGTGCCGCGCGCGGGCTCCGGCACGCCCCAGGCCAGCGCAAGGTAGGCCCGCTCCAGCGGCCCGCTGCGGCCGTGATCGGCGAACTGCGCCGCGAGCCCCCGATGGGCGGCGTCGTTCTTGGCGACCACCATCAGGCCGCTGGTATCCTTGTCGAGGCGGTGGACGATGCCGGGCCGGCGTACCCCGCCGATGCCCGAGAGAGTGTCGCCGCAATGGTCGAGCAGGGCATTGACGAGGGTGCCGGTCTCGTTGCCGGGCGCGGGGTGCACGACGAGCCCGGCCGGCTTGTCGACGACGACGAGGTCGTCGTCCTCGTAGGGAACGACGAGGCCGAGCGCTTCGGGCAGCGGCTCAGCGGGCGCGGCCTCCGGCACGGTGACGGCGAGGCTCGCGCCGTCCGCCACCTTGAGGGACGGGTCGCGAACGGCTGCACCGTCCCGCCGCACGTGGCCGGCCCGCACCAGATCCTGGAGGCGCGAGCGCGAGAGGTCGGGGAACAGCAGCGCCAGCGCCCGGTCCAGCCGCACCGGCGCCTCCGCGGCGACCACGCCCTGCCGCTCCGTCCCGCCCGCATTCCCCACCGATTCACCCGACACACCGAATCTCCCACCCGCCCCGAAAAAGCGTCGCGAAGGGGTTGCTCCCCCGTTCAGGCGTCGCTATAGGATCGCCACGCCGCCGCGGAAAGCTCCCATCGTCTAGCGGTCTAGGACGTCGCCCTCTCACGGCGAAAACAGGGGTTCGATTCCCCTTGGGAGCGCCATCCACCCTTTTGGGTCTGGAGCGGCGCAAGCTTCCGAACTCATCGCCATCTCCCCCGACTGCTCGTGCGACGAACGTAGGAACGGTGCTTCGCCTATCCCTGCGTGGTCTCCATGTCTTCAGCCCCGTCATGCCCGAACTCTGGCGGGGCGCCTCGGCTTGGAAGGTCATCCTCGGCACCGAAGACGACCATCCGGCGAAGAAGGCTCATGCCGCAGCTTTGTCCCACCGAAACGCGCACTTCACCGCAGCCATACGGGCGCGGCGCGGGGAGCCGGCAGTCTCCGGCGGGCGACCTTCGCGACCAGCCCCCCGGGCGACGCCGCCCTGCAGCGGCCCGAGGTGATCGCTCAGGACCGGGCGGTCATTCTCCTCACCGACGATGAGGCAGAGCAGATGGCGATGCCCTGCGGGCAGTTCCGGACCACCGAGGAGTCCTCAGGCTTGTCCGACCTGGATAAGGCGCCTCGCAACGGGACAGCCCGCGATCGCGCGCATGTTCGAGGTTTAGAGCTTGACAGTCCGCCCGCGGAGTGCGCTGAGGCGCCAGGGCAGGCCGATCCGTACGGGACGCGACTGGAACGTTCACGGCAGAATTCGAGTTTATAATTACTCTTATTACAGTAGATTTTCCCAGAAAATCCCGCCCCTACACATAGATTCGGCTGACGAGCTCGGCAGCTTCCGCTATGCCCCGACTATGGGCAAGCTCAAGCCGGTTTATCTCTATCGCCTGCGGCTCCTCTACGCTGCCCCGCGCTACTACGCCCCGCAGAGCATCAACCATTACCTGGAGAAGCGCGGTCTGATCCGGCGCACCGGGCGCGCGCTCCCGGCCCGGCGGCACGAGGAGTACGAGATCACGGAGGCCGGCCGCACGGCCTTCGACGCGGCGCTCGTAGCACCGGAGTGAAGCGGCCTCAGCCAGCGGGGAGCCGGCGCACGGCCAGCGACCGGAAGATCTGGGCGAGTTCCTCGGCGGAGTAGGGTTTTC
>NZ_BPQM01000020.1 GCF_022179245.1 Methylobacterium gregans | reverse complement strand
CCGAAGCGGCCCCCGACCGGTTCGGTCGGGGGCCGCTTCGGCGTCGGGGGCGGTTCAGAACCAGCCGCGGATGCGGAAGTAGAGGATCGGCACCAGCGCGCTGATCAGGATCAGCCCGAGCGCGTAGGGGTAGCCGTAGGCCCAGTCCAGTTCCGGCATGTGCTTGAAGTTCATGCCGTACATCGAGGCGATGAGCGTCGGCGGCACGCCCACCACCGAGACCACGGTGAGCACCCGGAAGACGTTGTTCTGCTCGATCTGGATCAGGCCGAGCGCCGCGTCGAGCAGGAACTGCACGTTCTCGGAGAGCCGGGTCTCGAACTCGTCCAGGGACTCGATGTCCCGGCGGATCGTCTCGAAGCGCCCGTCCTCCTCCTGGCGGAGCAGGTCCTCGCAGGCGCCCGCCACGTAGGGCACGATCCGCTGGAGACCGAGCAGGCTGGAGCGGATCTTGCCGAGCGCCTTGCCGCGCCGGCCGATGCCGCGCAGGATCCGGCGGAGCGCCAGGTCCCGCCGCCGGGGCGCGGTCTCGCCGGTGCGGGGACGGCCCGCGCTCACGTCGAAGTCGAAGACCCGCGTCGCCAGCGCGTCGAGGTCGGCGCCCATGTCCTCCAGCGCGTCGGCGAGACCGTCGACCAGCTCCTCCACGATCAGCAGGAAGGTCTCGGTGCTGGAGGCCGCCCGCTCGCCCTCCGCCAGCCGCTTCTGGGCCGCCTCGAAGGCGCGCAGCTCGTGGAAGCGCACGGTGACGAGGTGGTCCGCCGTCAGCACGAAGCCGAGCGGCTTCACCTGCGAGTCGGCGCGCTCGAAGGTGATCATCGGCGTCGAGAGCGAGAGCCCGTTCTTCAGGCGGCGCAGGCGGCTCGAACTCTCGACCTCGCTCAGCGCCGTGCGGGACGGTACCCGGATGCCGGTCGCCGCCTCCACCGCCCGCGCCTCCTCGGCGGAGGGGTCGTTCAGGTCGATCCAGACCGTGTCTGCCGGGAGGGCGGCGCCCGATCCGACATCGGCGGGCGCGAGCAGGCCCTCCGGTCCGTGCAGGGTCAGCATGGCGGATCGTTATCCCTGAGAGGGCTGGCGGGAGACGAAGCACGTCGTCGCCGCGTCATGCGGGGGTGCGACAGTCTTGACTCAGCGCTGGCCTGTGGCTATCTCGCCACCGTCCGTTAGCACTCGGTCCTGACGAGTGCTAACGGACGGGCTTGAAGGCGGCGACGCGCGCCGCATCAACGCCACTTCGAGTTCTGAAGCAAGAGGGCAGCTCATGAAGTTCCGTCCGCTGCACGACCGCGTCGTCGTCCGCCGTATCGAGGGCGAGGAGAAGACGAAGGGGGGCATCATCATCCCCGACACCGCCAAGGAGAAGCCCCAGGAGGGCGAGATCGTCGCCGTGGGCCCGGGCGCCCGCGACGAGCAGGGCCGTGTCAACGCGCTCGACGTCAAGGCCGGCGACCGCGTCCTGTTCGGCAAGTGGTCGGGCACCGAGGTCAAGATCGACGGCCAGGACCTCCTCATCATGAAGGAGTCCGACATCATGGGCGTCGTCGCCTAAGTCGGTCACCGCTTTCCACCGCCCCTGGAGATCCGGTCGCGGTCTCGGGGCACATCCCCAGAACCTGAGAGCGAAGGAAGCCACCACATGGCAGCCAAAGACGTTCGTTTCGCCGCCGACGCCCGCGAGAAGATGCTGCGCGGCGTGGACATCCTGGCCGACGCGGTCAAGGTGACGCTGGGCCCGAAGGGCCGCAACGTCGTCATCGAGAAGTCCTTCGGCGCCCCGCGCATCACGAAGGACGGCGTGACGGTCGCCAAGGAGATCGAGCTCGCCGACAAGTTCGAGAACATGGGCGCCCAGATGGTGCGCGAAGTGGCCTCGAAGACCAACGACATCGCGGGTGACGGCACCACCACCGCGACCGTGCTGGCCCAGGCCATCGTCCGCGAGGGCGCCAAGTACGTCGCCGCCGGCATCAACCCGATGGACCTGAAGCGCGGCATCGACCTCGCCACCCAGGCCGCCGTGAAGGACATCACCGCCCGCGCCAAGAAGGTCGCCTCCTCCGACGAGGTCGCCCAGGTCGGCACGATCTCCGCCAACGGCGACAAGGAGATCGGCGAGATGATCGCCCACGCCATGCAGAAGGTGGGCAACGAGGGCGTGATCACGGTCGAGGAGGCGAAGACCGCCGAGACCGAGCTCGACGTCGTCGAGGGCATGCAGTTCGACCGCGGCTACCTCTCCCCGTACTTCATCACGAACGCGGAGAAGATGATCGCCGAGCTCGAGGATCCCTACATCCTCATCCACGAGAAGAAGCTCTCGTCGCTCCAGGCCATGCTGCCTGTGCTCGAGGCCGTGGTGCAGACCGGCAAGCCGCTCGTCATCATCGCCGAGGACATCGAGGGCGAGGCGCTGGCCACGCTCGTGGTGAACAAGCTGCGCGGCGGCCTCAAGGTCGCGGCCGTGAAGGCTCCGGGCTTCGGCGACCGCCGCAAGGCGATGCTCGAGGACATCGCGATCCTGACCAAGGGCCAGATGATCGCCGAGGACCTCGGCATCAAGCTCGAGAATGTGACGCTCCCCATGCTCGGCCGCGCCAAGCGCGTGCGCATCGAGAAGGAGAACACCACGATCATCGACGGGACCGGCGAGAAGGCCGACATCGAGGCCCGCGTCGCCCAGATCAAGGCGCAGATCGAGGAAACCACCTCGGACTACGACCGTGAGAAGCTCCAGGAGCGTCTGGCCAAGCTCGCGGGCGGCGTCGCGGTGATCCGCGTCGGCGGCGCGACCGAGGTCGAGGTCAAGGAGAAGAAGGACCGCGTCGACGACGCCCTCAACGCCACCCGCGCGGCGGTCGAGGAAGGCATCGTCCCCGGCGGCGGCACCGCGCTCCTGCGCGCCAAGAAGGCGGTCGCCGAGCTGAAGTCCGAGGTTCCGGACGTCCAGGCCGGCATCAAGATCGTGCTGAAGGCCCTTGAGGCCCCGATCCGCCAGATCGCCCAGAACGCGGGCGTCGAGGGTTCGATCGTGGTCGGCAAGATCACCGACAACACCTCCTCGGAGACCTACGGCTTCAACGCCCAGACCGAAGAGTATGTCGACATGATCCAGGCCGGCATCGTCGACCCGGCCAAGGTCGTGCGCACCGCCCTGCAGGACGCGGCCTCGGTCGCCGGCCTGCTGGTGACGACGGAGGCCATGGTCGCCGACGCGCCGAAGAAGGACAGCCCCGCTCCGGCCATGCCGGGCGGCGGCATGGGCGGCATGGACTTCTAAGTCCACGCCACCGGTCGAGAGACGGGAGAGGGGTCGCCGCGAGGCGGCCCCTTTCGCGTTTGCGCCCCGCGTCCGCGTGACGATCCCGGCGCGCTCAGGCCGGCATGTCCGGTCCCCTTCTTGCGTCGTGGGACCTCCTGCCTAGGATCCGCCCCGGTTCATCGCAGCTCAAGGACACCCGATGCCCGTGATTCGCTCCGGCCGCCGTCTCGCCCGCGCGGCCGGCCTCTCGATCGTTCTCGCGACCCTCCCGCTCGGCCCCCTGCCCGCCCTCGCCCGCGAGATGCCGGAGACCGCGGCTGGTCAGGCGGCGCGCAAGCCGAACGTCGTGATCCTGGCGACCGGCGGCACCATCGCGGGCGCGGGCGCGGACGCGGCCAACAGCGCGACCTACCAGGCCGCCAAGGTGCCGGTGGACAAGCTGATCGCCGCCGTGCCCGCGATCGGCAACGTCGCCAACGTGCGCGGCGAGCAGGTCTTCCAGATCGCCTCCGAGAGCTTCACCGACGCGCAGCTCGTGCAGCTCGCAAAGCGCGTGTCGGCGCTCCTGAAGCAGGACGACGTCGACGGTGTGGTGGTCACGCACGGCACCGACACCCTGGAGGAGACCGCCCTCTTCCTCGACCTCGTGGTGAAGAGCGACAAGCCGATCGTCGTCGTCGGCTCCATGCGGCCCTCGACCGCGCTCTCGGCGGACGGCGCCCTCAACCTCCTCGACGCGGTCACGGTCGCGGGCTCGAAGGAGGCCGTCGGCAAGGGCGTCATGGTCACGATGAACGACCAGATCCAGGCCGGCCGCGACGTCACCAAGCGCGTCAACGTGGTGCCGAGCGCCTTCTCCAGCCAGTGGGGCCCGCTCGGCATGGTGGTCGAGGGCAAGACCTACTTCTTCCGCTCCTCGGTGAAGCGCCACGGCAAGAGCTCCGAGTTCGACATCGACCAGATCGACAGCCTGCCGCTCGTCGCGATCGTCTACGGTTCCGGCAACATGTTCCCGGGGGCCTACACGGCCGCGGTCGAGGCGGGCGCGAAGGCGATCGTCAACGCGGGCACCGGCAACGGCTCGGTCGCGGGCTACCTCGTGGACACGCTGAAGGACCTCCGGTCCAAGGGCACCCTGATCGTGCGCTCGTCCCGCGTCGGCGACGGCATCGTGCTGCGCAACGCCGAGCAGCCCGACGACAAATACGACTGGGTGGTGGCCCACGACCTCAATCCCCAGAAGGCCAAGATCCTCACCGCGGTGGCGCTCACCAAGACGAACGACACCAAGGAGCTGCAGCGCATCTTCTGGGAGTACTGAGTTCGAACGGCCCGGCACCGATGGGGCGCCGGGCCGCGCAGCTTCGATCGCGGTTCGTGAAAACGTTTACAGTTTTGCGTCCGCGGTTTAGAACGCGTTCAAACGACGGACACAGCCCGCGCCTCTGCGCGGGGCGGACGGCGAGGAGAACCCATGGCGGAGATCCATCCCGAGGTGGCGGCGGTCACGGCCCGCGTGGTCGAGCGCTCGAAGGCGAGCCGGCGGCGCTATCTGGACCTGATCGAGCGCGAGCGCGAGGCCGGCGTGCACCGGCCGAAGCTCGCCTGCGGCAACCTCGCGCACGGCTTCGCGGCGTCGGGCGAGGACAAGGCGGCGATCAAGGCGGGCCGCTCGATGAACATCGGCATCGTCACCGCCTTCAACGACATGCTCTCGGCCCACCAGCCCTACGGGCGCTATCCGGACCAGATCAAGGTCTTCGCCCGCGAGCGCGGCGCCACCGCGCAGGTGGCGGGCGGCACGCCGGCCATGTGCGACGGCGTCACGCAAGGGCAGCGCGGCATGGAGATGTCGCTGTTCTCGCGCGACACGATCGCGCTCTCGACGGCGGTGGCGCTCAGCCACGGCATGTTCGACGGCGCGGCGCTCCTCGGCATCTGCGACAAGATCGTGCCGGGCCTGATCATCGGCGCGCTGCGGTTCGGCCACCTGCCGACGATCCTGATCCCAGCGGGGCCCATGCCCTCGGGGCTCGCCAACAAGGAGAAGCAGCGCATCCGCCAGCTCTACGCGGAGGGCAAGGTCGGCCGCGAGGAGCTGCTCGAATCCGAGTCCGCCTCGTATCACGGGGCCGGCACCTGCACCTTCTACGGCACGGCCAACTCCAACCAGATGATGATGGACGTGATGGGCCTGCACATGCCGGGCGCCTCCTTCATCAATCCGGGCACGAAGCTGCGCCAGGCCGTGACGCGGGCGGCGATCCACCGCCTCACGGAGATCGGCGCGGACGGCAACGACTACCGGCCGCTGGGCCTGTGCATCGACGAGAAGGCGATCGTGAACGCGGTAGTGGGGCTTCTCGCCACCGGCGGCTCGACCAACCACGCGATTCACCTGCCGGCCATGGCGCGGGCGGCCGGCATCGTGCTCGACTGGGAGGATTTCGACCGGCTCTCGGCGGCCGTGCCGCTGATCGCCCGGGTCTACCCGAACGGCTCGGGCGACGTGAACCACTTCCACGCCGCCGGCGGCATGAGCTTCGTGATCGCCGCGCTCATCGATGCGGGGCTCCTGCACGACGACATCCTGACGGTGGCGGGCGGCTCGCTGCGGGACCATGCCCGCGACCCCAAGCTCGACGGCGAGGACCTCGTCTTCGAGGATGCGGTGCCCGAGAGCCTCGATCCCGCCATGCTGCGCCGGCCGGCGGAGCCGTTCCAGCCGGATGGCGGCATGCGGCTGGTGAAGGGCAATCTCGGCCGCGCCACCTTCAAGACCAGCGCGGTCGAGCCCGAGCGCCGCACGATCCAGGCGCCGGCCCGGGTGTTCTCCGATCAGGACGCGGTCATCCGGGCGTTCAAGGCGGGTGAGCTGGAGGGCGACGTGGTGGTGGTGGTCCGCTTCCAGGGCCCGCGCGCCAACGGCATGCCGGAGCTGCACAAGCTGACCCCGCCGCTGGGCGTCCTGCAGGACCGCGGCCACAAGGTCGCGCTGGTCACGGACGGGCGCATGTCGGGGGCGTCCGGCAAGGTGCCGGCCGCGATCCACCTGACGCCGGAGGCGCTGGCCGGCGGGCTGATCGGCCGGATCCGCGACGGCGACATCGTGCGGCTCAGCGCCGAGGAGGGTCTGCTGGAGGTGATGGTTGACACGGCCGAGCTCGCGGCCCGCGCGCCGGCCGAGGCCCCGCCGCCCGAGACGGGCACGGGCCGCGAGCTGTTCGCCTTCATGCGCCACGGCTCCGACGGGGCCGAGCAGGGCGCCTCGGCGATGCTCGCCGCCGCGGGCCTGTAGGGGGATCCCAAAGGGCCCGAGGCCCTTTGGCGGGGGCCGGGGCGCGCAGCCCCGGGATTGTCTTCTTCGATCCGGCAGAGCCGGGTCGAAGAGGACGAATGCGGGGTTCCACCCTGCACCCGCGAAAGGTCTCGGACCTTTCGAAACCATGACCACAGGGAGGTGATGCCGTGAACGACCTGACCAGCATCGACGCGCTGATGCGCTCCGTCGCCGTCATCCCGGTCCTGGTGATCGAGGACGCGGCCCACGCGGTCCCGATCGCCGAGGCCCTGGTGGCGGGCGGGCTGACCGCCCTGGAGGTCACTCTGCGCACGCCCGCGGCGCTCGACGTCATCCGCGCGATGGCGACGGTCGAGGGCGCGGTGGTGGGCGCCGGCACGGTGCTCAACCCGCGCGACCTCGACGCCGCGCTCGCGGCCGGCGCGGAGTTCATCGTCTCGCCGGGTCTCACCGACCCGCTGACCGACGCCGCCAAGGCCAACGGCGTGCCCTACCTGCCGGGCGTGGCCAACGCCGCCGACATCATGCGCGGGCTCGACCACGGGCTCGACCGCTTCAAGTTCTTCCCCGCCGAGGCCTCCGGCGGGCTGAAGGCCCTGAAGGCGCTGGCCGGGCCGTTCGGGCAGGTCCGGTTCTGCCCGACGGGCGGCATCACGGAGGCGAGCGCGCCGCAATGGCTCGCCGAGCCGGCCGTGCTCTGCGTCGGCGGCAGCTGGGTGGTGAAGCCCGGCGCGCCGGATCCGGCGGCGATCCGGGCGGCGGCGGAGGCGGCCTCCGGGCTACGGCGGGGATGAGATCCCTCATCCTCGCGAGGCGATGGATTGGAGCCACGTAGATCCCGCCACCGTCATTCCCGGGCTCCGCTTCGCGGTCCCGGGACAACGGCGCGGAAGCGGGCGCCGTCATCTGCCTGCTCCGTTAGGGCGTCGGGCGCCCCCTACCCCGCCCGGTTGCCCAGCGTTTCCAGCTCCGGGAACGGCTCGGTCCGGTGCCCCGTGCAGACCTCGTCGTCCTCGATCACCGCGAGCGCGCCCTTGTCCTCCCGCACCACGATCTTCGGCTTCTCGGGCTTGCCGAAGGTCCGCCCCTTCATCTGGGCCGAGACGCAGTAGAGCGTGCGACCCGCGTCCTGGAACGGCCCGCTGATCCGGGCGTGCTCGAACCGCACCGGGATCAGCGAGACCGAGCCGAAGGCGACCTGCCGCAGGGCGAGCGCCGCGACGCGCTCGCGCATGGGCCCCGCCGTCGGGACAACCGGTCCGGCTCGGGGACCGAGGCAGCCGCCGGCGAGCAGCGCGACGGCGGCCGAGGCCAGGACTGGGCAGCGCATGCGAATCTCTCCTGCATTTAGGAGAATAGACCGATGCTGGCCTCGAACGGAACAGGTGCCGAACGCCTCGCGAGTGCTTATCTCTCCCCCATGCAGTGGACCGACGAGGGCATCGTTCTGGGCGTGCGTCGGCACGGGGAGACCGGCGCGGTGCTGGAGGCCCTGACCCGCGCGCACGGGCGCCATCTCGGCCTCGTCCATGGCGGGCGCTCGCGGCGGATGCAGCCGGTGCTCCAGCCGGGCAACCGGGTGCGGCTGAACTGGCGGGCGCGCCTCGACGACGGGCTCGGCGCCTACCGGGTCGAGCCGGAGGAATCCGCGGTCTCGCGGCTGATCGGCTCATCGCTCGCGCTCTACGGCGTCACCCACATGGCCGGGCTGCTGCGGCTCCTCCCCGAGCGCGACCCGCACCCGGAACTCTACGAGGCCGCCCGCATCCTCATCGACACCCTGGACGATCCCGACATCGCCCCTCCCCTGATGGTGCGCTTCGAGCTCGCCGTGCTCGCCGAGCTCGGCTTCGGCCTCGATCTCGGCGCCTGCGCGGCGACCGGCTCCAACGACGCCCTGATCTACGTCTCGCCCCGCACGGGCCGAGCGGTCAGCGCCTCGGCCGGCGAACCCTACCGCGACCGGCTGCTGCCGCTGCCGGGCTTCCTGGTCGGCGCCGGGATGGGTCCGGACGACGTTACCAAGGGGTTTACCTTGACGGGCTATTTCCTCACCCAGCACATCTGGGGCCCGCGGGCCCTGCCGGTGCCGGAGGAACGCGCCCGGTTCGTCGCACTCAGCCTGCGTGACGGCTGAGGATGTTCATGGTATGTTCTAGATAGATCACGGGAAGTCGGAGCCGTCATGGGACAGCCCTTCGAGCCGCCGTCCGGCGACGGCATCGAGAGCGTCGAGCTGAAATCCGCGCTGGAAGAGCGCTACCTCGCCTACGCGCTCTCCACGATCATGCACCGGGCGCTGCCCGACGCGCGCGACGGCCTGAAGCCCGTGCACCGGCGCATCCTCTACGGCATGCGGCTGCTGCGGCTCGACCCGACCACCGCGCACAAGAAGTGCGCCAAGATCGTCGGCGACGTGATGGGCGATTTCCACCCGCACGGCGACCAGGCGATCTACGACGCGCTGGTGCGGCTCTCCCAGGACTTCGCCCAGCGCTACCCGCTGGTCGACGGCCAGGGCAATTTCGGCAACATCGACGGCGACGGCCCGGCGGCCTACCGCTACACCGAGGCGCGGCTCACCGAGGTCGCGCGGCTCCTGCTCGACGGGATCGACGAGGACACGGTCGATTTCCGCCCCTCCTACAACGGGGAGAAGGAGGAGCCGATCGTCCTGCCGGCGGCCTTCCCGAACCTCTTGGCCAACGGCAGCCAGGGCATCGCGGTCGGCATGGCGACCTCGATCCCGCCGCACAACGCGGCCGAGCTCTGCGACGCGGCCCTCTACCTGATCAACCACCCGGAGGCGACATCCGGCCAGCTCGCCAAGTTCGTGCAGGGACCGGACTTCCCGACGGGCGGCATCCTCGTCGACTCGGCCGCGTCGATCGCCGAGGCCTACCGCACCGGTCGCGGCGCCTTCCGGGTGCGGGCGCGCTGGTCGAAGGAGGATCTCGGCCGCGGCACCTGGAACATCGTCGTCACCGAGATTCCCTACGGCATCCCGAAGGCCCGGCTCATCGAGAAGATGGCCGAGCTCCTCCAGGAGAAGAAGCTGCCGCTGCTCGCCGACGTCCGGGACGAATCCGCGGAGGACGTGCGCATCGTGCTGGAGCCGCGCTCGCGCAGCGTCGATCCGGTCATCCTGATGGAGTCGCTGTTCCGGCTGACCGAGCTGGAAGCCCGCATCCCGCTCAACCTCAACGTGCTGGTCGACGGCCTCGTGCCGCGCGTCATCGGCCTCGCCGAGTGCCTGCGGCAGTGGGTCGATCACCGCCGCGTGGTGCTGCAGCGCCGCTCGCGCTTCCGCCTCGGGCAGATCGAGCGGCGCCTGGAGATCCTGGGCGGGTTGCTCATCGTCTATCTCGACCTCGACGAGGTGATCCGCATCATCCGCGAGGAGGACGAGCCGAAGGCCGCCCTCATCGCCCGCTTCGACCTCACCGAGATCCAGGCCAACGCCATCCTCGACACGCGCCTGCGCTCGCTCCGCCGCCTCGAGGAGATGGAACTGAAGCGCGAGTTCGAGGCGCTGACCGCCGAGAAGGCCGAGATCGAGGCGCTGCTGGGCTCGGATGAGCGGCAGTGGAAGACGGTCCAGGCCCAGATCCGGGCCGTGAAGAAGACCTTCGGCCCCGAGACCAAGCTGGGCCGCCGCCGCACGACCCTCGAGAACCCGCCCGACACCGCGGGCGTGGACTTCACCTCGGCGCTCGTCGAGCGCGAGCCGATCACGGTGATCGTCTCCGAGAAGGGCTGGATCCGGGCGCTGAAGGGCCACGTCGCCGATCTCTCGGGTGTCTCGTTCAAGGGCGACGACGCCCTCAAGATCGCCTTCCCGAGCGAGACGACGGCCAAGATCCTGCTGCTCGCCTCGAACGGCAAGGTCTTCACCATCGAGGCCTCGAAGCTGCCGGGCGGGCGCGGCTTCGGTGACCCGGTCCGGCTGATGGTCGATCTCGACGACGGCACCGAGGTCGTGGCCGCCCTGCCCTACCGGCCGGAGAGCCGCCTCCTCATCGCGGGCTCGGACGGGCGCGGCTTCCTGGCGCCGTCCGACGCGCTGGTCGCCAACACCCGCAAGGGCAAGAACGTGCTGGGCCTCGACGGGGACGCGACCGCCGCGCTCCTCGTGCCCGCCGGAGAGGGCGACCACGTCGCGGTCTGCACGGCCGACAAGCTGCTGCTGGTCTTCCCCGTGACCGAGCTGTCCGAGCTCGCCCGCGGCAAGGGCGTGCGGCTCCAGCGCTGCCGCCAGACGGTACTGGCCGGCGCCCACGTCTTCACGCTCGCCGAGGGCCTGCCCTGGCGCGACAGCGCAGGCCAGAGCCGCCTCGCCAACCAGGGCATGCTGGAGAAGTGGATGGGCCACCGCTCTGACGCGGGCACCCTGATGACCCGAAGCTTCCCGAAATTCGAGCGGTTCGGGGCGTAGCGTCCGGTCCGGAGCCCGGAGGCTGCGGACGCTCACCCCGCCCGGCGGCTGCAGCGCACGTAGGTCGTGCTGCCCCGGGCGCTCGTCCAGGTCAGCCGGTCCCCGTCGACCACGAGGCGGACCTGGGAGGACCAGCGGCGGCCGCGGTCGGTGCAGTCGGCCCCTGTCACCCAGGCGTTGCCGACGCGCCGCCCGTCATGGAAGGTGCAGATTGTGCGCCCGGCCTGCGCGCGCTCGCTCGTGATCGTGGCCTGATAGTAGCCCCGGCGCCGGTGCGGTGCACCGCAGGCGGCCGTGTTCGGTCCCCAGACCCCGATATGGTCGGTCCGCTCATGCAGCAGCAGCGGAACCGGGTGGCCGGCGAGCGGCGCCGCCTGGGGATCTGCGATGGGCCGCGTCTCGGCCGGATGGGGCGGTACTGTCCTGCCCTGGCCCGCGCCGGGCAGGCCCGCCTGGCCGGTTTCCCGCGCCGCATCGTCGAGCCCGTAAGCGACGCGGCGCGCGGCCTGCATCGCGTTCGGGCCCGGATCGGGGAAATCGAGGGCCGGGCCCTCGCGCTCGACGACGGGCGGGCGGAGCGGCATGTCCTCGGTCAGGAAGACCGCGCTGTAGGCCAGGAACGCGCCCCAGCCTGCCGCGAGCACAAGCGGCACGCCGAGCCAGGCGCGGCTGCCCCGGCCCGTCTCCGCGCCCTCCTCCGGCAGCGCCGGCTCCGGGCGCGCCACCATCGCCATTCCCCCGGCCATGCTCCCCCCCGCCGGGCCTTCAGCGCCCGAAGATGCCCTTCAGGAACTGCGCCGTGCGGTTGCGCTTCTTCTTGCGCTCCAGCTCCGACGCGTCCTTCAGCCACGCCACCTGCACCACGCGGCGCTCACCCTCAAAGGGCTCGTGCCCGTGCCAGGAATTGTCCGCCCGCAGGAAAGCGAACATCGTGCCCATCGTGGGCGGCACCTCGACCGCGAAGGGCTCGTAGTTCTGGCCGTCGTAGAGAACCCGGAGCCGGCCGGCGGCCGGCGCGTCCCAGGCGTCGTTCATGTAGACGAGGAGGGTGAGCACCTTGGACGGCCCGTCCGTGTGGATCGAGCCGTATTTCGGCTGGCTGCGCCGCATGATCGTGGTGAGCCGCGGACAGGAGACGAGATCGATGCCGAACTTCTCGCCGAGGATTCGGGAGAAGGCGTCGCTCTCCAGCTCGTCGATCAGGGCCTTGAAGCGGCCCTTGAGCGCCACCTCGTCTACCGTCAGATAGCCGGGCTTGGCGATGTCCGGAAAGTCGTCGCGGATCGCCGGGATGGCGTCGGGCCTGAGCACGTTCTGGCCGAGCGTCCACGCGTAGGGCTCGCGGGCCACGGGGGCGGCCCGCACGGCGTCGAGATCGAGGATCGAGAGCGTCGTCATCAGAGAACCGGACCCCCCAGAGGAAGAAGTGCGAGCGTCGCGACGCGTCCGCAGGCGGGAGCAACGGAATGTTAACCGGCTTGCGCCTGCGGCAAATCCATAAACCGCGCGATTACGGCGCTCCCACGGCGGATTATCTCCCGGGTGGGCAAGCGGGTGACACCCCACCTCTTCCCGCCGGCTGTGGAAACTGCCATGCTTCCGCGGTCTTTCGGGTTCTCCGTGCGTGCTGAGGCGCCTGTTTCCGACGATGCGACGCCTGGTCAGCGCCTGCCTCATCACCTGCTTCGTCGCCCCGGGCGCCCCGGCCGAGGCCCAGGGCCGGCCCTCCGCCTCGACCTCCCGGCTCCTGACCTGTGCCGACGCCATCGCGCTGGTGAAGCAGGAGGGTGCCGTCCTGCTCGCGCCGCCCAAGGGGCCGCCCGAGCGCTTCGTGCGCGACCGCTCCTTCTGCACCTTCTCGGAGATCGCGGAGCTGCGCTTCGTGCCGACCCGCGACAACCCGCAATGCCCGGTCGGCTACCGCTGCCGCGAGCCCGGCTTCGAGGAGTGGGACTGGTAGGCGGATCGGCCGCAACGGCGGGGCGGGAGATTGCGAAAGTTTCACGGGACATCGCCGGCCCGGTGCCACTATCTCGCCACGACCCGCCGTCACTGCCGCTGACGGCGGCACGGGGCCGTGATGCCCCGGACGCCTTGGGACGATCTGGGAGACGCGCGTGGCCGCAATCAGGAGCGGGCTCGGGATTCAGGCCGTGCTCACCGCACTGGCCGCCCTGGTGCTGTTGGCGATGCCGGGGATCCCCTCGCCGCCGCTCTACGTCTCGCTGGCGGGCTTCGCCATGGCGGGCATCCTGCTGGCCTCGGCCAACCTCTCCGCCTACCTGAAGATCTTCGTCTCGGTCTACGGCATCGGCTACTTGCTGCTCGCGGGCACCAAGACGCTCGCCGCCATGGGGGCCCTGCCGCCGGTCATCGCCGCGCTCCTGCCTCCGGCCTTCGCGGCGACCGGCGCCGTGGTCTTCGGCGGCATCGTGCTGGCGATCTCCTACTGGAAGCCGATCCGCGACATCACGCTGATCGCCGATCCCTACTTCGCCAATCGGGACGCGCCGACCAAGGAGATCGGCCTGTTCCGCTGGTTCGGCAGCACGGAAGGCAAGATCGGCCAGCGCCTCGTCGCGCTCTCGATCTTCGTGAACTTCGCCGACGTGGCGCTGACCCTGCGGTTCAACTTCTTCTACCGCGACATGTACAACACGCTGCAGGAGCTGAACGCCGAGGCCTTCTGGTACCAGATCACCTGGATCTTCATCCCGCTCGCGGTGATCAACATCGCGATCGGCATGTTCGACCTCTTCGTGGATTCCTCCCTGCACATCCGCTGGCGCACCTGGCTGACGCACAGCCTCTACGAGCGCTGGCTCGGCAAGGGCACGCACTACCGCATCCCCTTCACGGACGTGGAGGCCGACAACCCGGACCAGCGCATCCAGCAGGACGTCAACGCCTTCATCCAGCAGACCGCGAGCCTGTCGATCCGGCTGCTCTCCCAGGCGGCGCAGCTCGTCTCCTTCATCGTCATCCTGTGGACGATCTCGCGCGACTTCGTGCTGCCCTTCACCGACACGGTGATCCCGGGCTTCCTGGTCTGGCTGGTGATCGCCTACGCGGTGGTCGGCACCTGGCTCACCCACGTCATCGGCCGGCCGCTGATCGGGCTGAACTTCCGCCAGGAGCAGGTCGAGGCCGATTTCCGCTTCTCGCTCGCCCGCAACCGCATCTATTCCGAGCAGATCGCGCTGCTGCGCGGCGAGCGGGCCGAGGCCTCGCGGCTCGCCACGCTGTTCCACGCGGTGATCGACAACTACGTCGGCATCATCTTCCGGCGCATCAAGCTCATCGCCTTCACCTTCACCTACAGGCAAGCGAGCGCCGTCTTCCCGCTGATCGTGGCGGCTCCGTCCTTCTTCGCGAAGAAGATCACGCTGGGCACCCTGCAACAGACGTCGGATGCCTTCAGCAACGTGAAGGGCTCGCTCGACTTCTTCGTGAACAGCTACATCACGCTGGCCTCCTACCGGGCCAACACCATCCGTCTCGGCTCGTTCAAGCGGGCGATGACGAAAGCTGAGGCGCTCTCGGCCGCCGGATACGGGCTGGAGCAGGGCAACGCCACGGGAGGCCAGGTGAGCGCGAGCGGCCTGACGCTGGCGCTGCCGGACGGGCGGGAGATCGTGCGGGCCGACCAGCTCGTCCTGCCCAAGGGCGCGGCCACGCTCGTCGCCGGCCCCTCCGGCTCGGGCAAGTCGACCCTGTTCCGGGCGATCGCCGGCATCTGGCCCTTCGGCAAGGGGCGGGTCGACGTGCCGGTGGGGCAGTCGGCGCTCGTCCTGCCGCAGCGGCCCTACCTGCCGCTGGGGACGCTCCGCGGCGCCATCGCCTACCCGAACACCGTCGATCAGGTCGATGACGCGGCGATCCGCGAGGCGCTGACGGCGGCGCAGTTGCCCCATCTCGCCGACCGGCTCGACGAGGTGGACAACTGGGACCGGCGTCTCTCGGGCGGCGAGCAGCAGCGCGTCGCCATCGCGCGGGCCCTGCTGGCCAAGCCCGACTGGCTCTTCCTCGACGAGGCGACCGCGGCCCTCGACGAGCCGAGCGAGGCCGCGATCTACCGCATGCTGCGCCAGCGGCTGCCCGGCACGACGATCGTCTCGATCGGCCACCGCTCGACGCTCAACGCGCTCCACGACCGCCGGGTCGAGATGCAGCCGGGAGACGGCGGGCTGTTCACCCCGCGCGACGCGCGCATGCCGGTGCCGGCGGAGTAGCGCGCGACCGCGCCGCTCCTCCCTCTCCCATAGGGAGAGGCTGGGGCGAGGGGGTATGACGTTCCAGATCCGGGCACGTGATTGACGCGCGTTCGGCACCGCGCCTTCCCCGCGGACGTCTCCCTCTCGCCACCCGAACTCCGGCGTCACCGACGCGCGGAGCCAACGGTGCGTCCGGGTTGCCATACGCCGCGCCGGATGCTCCGCTCCGCAGATGCCCCGTCTCACGTCCCCCGCTCCGCTCGCCGACGACCTCGACCTCAGCCTCGACCTGATCGCCCGCGCCCACGCCGTGCCCGTCCCGGACGACGAGACGGCCCTGAAGCTCCTCACGGACGAGGAGTTGCGGCCGGGCCTCGAGGCCGTCATCGCCGACCGCACCGGCGGCGACGAGCTCTGGGTCTTCGCCTACGGCTCGCTGATGTGGCGGCCGGAATTCGACTTCGCCGAGAGCCGGCTCGGCACGGTGCGGGGCTTCCACCGCCGCTTCTGCCTGCTCCAGCGGCGTTTCCGCGGCACGCCCGACAAGCCCGGCTTCGTGCTGGCCCTCGACCGGGGCGGACTCTGCCGCGGCGTCGCCTTCCGGCTCATGGGCACGGACCTGCACCAGATCCTGATGCCGGTCTGGCGGCGGGAGATGCGCGGCATGGGCTACGTCGCCCGCTGGCTGCCGGTCGCCACCGAGGGCGGCACGGTCCCGGCCCTCACCTTCCTGGTGAACCGGGCGAGCGACCGCTACAGCGGCCGCCTCACCGACGCGGAGATCGCCGACCGGATCGCCGCGGCCTGCGGGCATCTCGGCCCCAGCGCCGAGTACCTGTTCCGCACGGTCGAGGCCTGCGCGGCGCTCGGCATCCGCGACCGGCACCTATGGTCGTTGCAGAAGCTCGTGGCCGAGCGGCTGCGCGCGCGGATCGGCCTCACAGCTGATCCCGCTTGAGCGCGACCGCGGAGCGCCCGCCGTGGTGCTCGGCATCGGGGTTCCGCAACTCGCGGAAACCCGGCGTCTTGCCGGTCGTCAGAAGGACGAACAGCGTCAGCGCCAGCACAACTTTGGTCCGCATGGTCCCGAAGATCCCGCATCCCGGGCGGCCGCATCCCGGCATCGCCCGCGGCATCGCCGGGCCCGGTCGTGGGCGCGGCGGCGATGTCTCAAGCACGGCTGTACGGGGGATCGTCGGCGGCGGATCTGCGCTGGCGCACATGAACCAGGGCCGGCCCGGCTCGGGGTGCCGACAGGGTCAACGAAGGGTGAAAACCGTGTGGCATATCGTCGGCCGGGCTCGATCGAGGCAGGCCGGCCCCTAGCTCCCGATCCGCCCGTCCCCAGCCAAGCGAGCGCCGTGTCGAAGCCCATCAGCGACTACGCCATCATCGGCGACACCCACTCGAACGCGCTCGTCGCCCGCGACGGCTCGATCGACTGGCTGTGCTGGCCCCGGCACGACTCGCCCGCTCTCTTCCTGAAGATCCTGGATGACCGGACGGGCGGCTTCTGCGCGGTCGCGTTCGAGGGGCTGGCGCGCACGACGCGGCGCTACCTGCCCGAGACCAACGTGCTGGAGACCACCTTCGAGACCGCCACCGGCCGGGCGGTTCTCCTCGACCTAATGCCGGTCAACCCGCCCGCGACCGAGCCCGACGAGGGGCCGGACGGCGAAGGCGAGAGCCGCCTGCTGCGCCTTCTCACCTGCGTCTCCGGCCATGTTGCGGGGGCGTTCCGGGTGCGGCCGACCTTCGACTACGCCCGCTGCCCCTGCGAGCCGGTGCAGGAGGCGCACTGGGTGCTGTTCGAGGCGGGCGAGCAGCGGGTGCGGGTGAGCGCCGGGGAGGACCCGCGGGTCGAGGGCGCCGAGGCGGTGAGCCGCTTCGCGCTCGTCGAGGGCGAGAGCACCTACCTCGTCCTCACCCACGGCGAGGACGGCGACAGCGCGGGCGTCGACGATTTCGCGGGCGCGAAGCTGCGGGCCGAGGCGACGGTCGATTACTGGCGGCGCTGGAGCGCGCGCTGCACCTACCGGGGCCCCTACCGCGAGGCCGTGCTGCGCTCGGCGCTCTGCCTCAAGCTGCTGACCTACTCGCCGACCGGCGCGATCATCGCGGCCGCCACCGCCGGCCTGCCGGAGGCGGTGCCGGGCAACCGCAACTACGACTACCGCTTCACCTGGATGCGCGACGCGACCTTCACGGTCACGGCCTTCGTGATGCTGGGCTACGTGCGCGAGGCCTCGGAATTCCTGCGCTTCCTGCGCGAGGCCGACGGCAGCTTCGGCCGCGACACCCGCCTCCTCTACGGCATCAACGGACCGATGCCGCCGGAGGAGGCGCTGACCCACCTCTCCGGCTGGCGCGGCGTCGGCCCGGTGCTGATCGGCAACGCCGCCGAGCACCAGGACCAGCACGACATCTACGGCGAGCTGGTCCGCGCGCTCTGCGTCTTCCTGGAGGCCGTGCGCTACGACCCGCCGGAGAAGGTCAACGACCGCCTGCCGGAGGTGCTCGACAACCTCACGCGCCGGGCGCTGGAGGCGCGCGACGTCGCCGACCACGGCATCTGGGAGCTGCGCACCGACCCGCGCCAGCAGCTCCACACCAAGGCGATGATCTGGGTGGCGCTGACGGACGCCGCACGCATCGGCCGCAACATCCGCGGCGTGGCGCCGGAGACGATCGCCGCCTGGGAGCGGGAGGCGGAGGCGCTCAAGGCCGAGTATCTCGACCGCTGCTGGAACGTCGAGAAGCAGGCCTTCGTCGGCGCCTACGAGTCGGACCACCTCGACGCGGCGGTGCTGCGCGTGGTGCTGTTCGGCGCGATCGATCCGCAGGACCCACGCATGCTCGCGACGCTCGCCGCGATCGAGGACGAACTCGGCGACGGCGACCTGATCTACCGCTACCGCATGGACGACGGGCTGGAGGGCGACGAGGCGACCTTCACGGCCTGCGCCTTCTGGCGCGTCGGCTGCCTCGCGCTCGCCGGCCGCACCCGCGAGGCGACGGCCGCCTTCGAGCGGCTGATCGCGCGCGGCAACGATGTCGGCCTCTTCGCGGAGGAGATCGATGCGGCGAGCGGCGAGCAACGGGGCAACGCGCCGCAAGGGTTCTCGCACATGGCGCTGATCAACGCGGCTCTGCGTCTGCAATCCTGCATCGACCGCTACGGCCTTCCGGACGCGGAGCCGCCGCGGCGGGCCGCGGAATGAGGCGCCCGAAACCATTCCCGATCGCGTCGCAATCGGGAATGGTTCTGGGCCCTTGTTGTGACGCGCTCTCTTGCGCCGAACCGGCATCCACTTCGGCGGAGAACGCTCTAGCGGCCGCTCGACCCGAAGCCGCCGCTGCCGCGGGCCGATCCCGTGCCCGTGCTGCCCTCCCCCGTCTCGAGCGCGAGGCGCGCCGCCTCGACCGCGAGGCGCGGCCGGGCGACCCGGGTGAATACCATCTGGGCGATGCGCTCGCCGGGCTCGATCCGGATCGGCGCGCCCGACGGATTCCGGTTCCAGGCCGAGATCATGAGCGGGCCCTCGTAATCGGCGTCGATCACGCCGGTCCCGTTGCCCAGCACGAGGCCGTCCCGGTGGCCGCGGCCCGAGCGCGGCAGGACCAGCCCGCACCAGCCGGGATCGCGGATCAGCACGCTGAACCCCGCCGGGATCAGCGCGGGCGCCGCCTGCGGCTCCAGCAGGAGGGCGGCGTCGAGGCAGGCGAAGAGATCGAGCCCGGCGGCCGCCGCCGAGCCCCAGTGCGGGAAGCCCCAGCCGGCGAGCCGCGGGTCGAGGAGGCAGATGCCGACCTCCGGCAGGCCCGCGTCCGACGCCGCGCTCATGCCCCCTGCCGGGCGATCGCCTCGGCGAGGGTCAGCACGCGGCGCGCCTCCTCGGCGTGCAGGCGCTCGACCATGCGGCCCTGGAAATTGATCGCCCCGCGGCCCCGGTTCTCCGGCATGGCGAAGGCGCCGATCAGCGCCTCGGCCTCCGCGACCGCCTCGGGCGTCGGACCGAAGGCGGCGTTGGCCGCCGCGATCTGGCTCGGATGGACCAGCATCTTGCCGTCGAAGCCGCAGTCGCGCCCCTGGGCGCACTCGGCCGCGAAGCCCTCCGCGTCCGTGAAGGCGTTGTAGATGCCGTCGATCGCGTCGATCTCGTAGGCGCGGGCGGCGGCGACCACGCCCATCAGCCAGGGCATCAGCGCGGCCCGGCCCGGCCCGAGGCGCACCCGCGCCGCCTTGGCGAGGTCGTTCGGGCCGACGACGAGGCCCGCGAGCCGCACGTCCACGTCGCGGGCCGCGCTCGCGATGTCGGCGAGGTTGAGGATGGCGAGCGGGCTCTCGATCATCGCCCAGATGCGGATGCCGGGGGGCGCCTTCAGGCGGCGCAGGCGGGAGCCCACCGCCACCAGCGCCTCGGGTCCCGCCACCTTCGGCACCAGGATCCCGTCCGGGGCTGCGGGCGCCAATGCCACGAGATCGTCCTCGCCGTGGTCGCCATCGAGCGGATTGATCCGCACCACCACCTCGCGGTGGCCGAAGCGCCTGTCCGAGACCGCGGCGGCGACCCCTGCGCGGGCCTCGCCCTTGACCTCGGGGGCCACCGCGTCCTCCAGGTCGATCAGCACGACGTCGCAGGGCAGGCCGCCGGCCTTCTCCAGGGCGCGGGCGTTGGAGCCCGGCATGGAGAGGACGCTGCGGCGCGGGCGGATCTCGGTCATGGCGGGTCCCCGAGCGCTCTGGAATCGTCCGGCCGATACCGCTACGGCGGCACCGAGACAAGGCGGGAGAGAAGGCTTGGCGCGCTGGATCGCGGGGCTCGACGGCTGCCGGGGCGCCTGGGCCGGCGTGCTCCTCGACCTCGACGACCCGTCGCGCCACCGCGCGGGCCTGTTCGCCACCGTCGCGGATGTGCTGGACGCTCCGGAGGCGCCGGTCTGCGCCGGCATCGACATCCCGATCGGCCTGCCCGAACGCAGCGTCGGCGGCGGGCGCTCCGCCGACCGGGCCGCCCGCGCGCTGCTCGGCCCCCGGGGCCGCGCCAGCGTCTTCCCGGTGCCGCCGCGGGCCGCGCTCTACGCCCCCGACTACGAGACCGCCAAGGCGCTCTCCCGCCGCGACAGCGACCCGCCCTTCGCGCCCTCGATCCAGTGCTGGAACATCGCGCCCTACATCCGCGCCGTCGATGCGTTGTTGCGCGCACGCCCCGACCTGCGTGATCGCCTGCACGAGGTCCATCCCGAGATCGCCTTCCGCTGCCTCAACGGCGGCCTGCCGCTCGCGGCGGCCAAGAAGGGGGCGGAGCGGCAGGCGGGCCTCGCCGCGCGCCGCGCGCTCCTTCGCGCGGCGGGGTTGCCGGAGGCGATGGTCCTGGAGCCGCCGCCCCGTGGGGTCGGCCAGGACGACCATCTCGACGCGATGGCGGGCCTCGTCGTCGCCCGCGACATCCTGATGGGACGCGCCCGTCCGCTGCCGGACCCGTTCGAGCGCGACCCGCACGGCCTGCCCGTCGTGATCTGGGCGCCCGAAGCGGTTGCCCGGTGAGCTCCCGGCGTGATCCTGCTAAGAACCGGGACATGACCGACTCCCTGCCGATCCGCCACATCGCCCGCGCCCTGGTCTTCGACCCAGAGGACCGGCTGCTGCTCATCGCCTACCAATCGGTTCATGCCCGCAATCCGGACGGCAGCCCCAAGACCTTCTGGTTCATGCCGGGCGGCGGCCTTGAGGCGGGCGAGAGCCATGTCGAGGCCTGCCGGCGCGAGTTGTCGGAAGAGATCGGCCGCGAGACCGAGATCGGGCCGCAGATCGCCGCCTGCGACGGGCCGTTCCGGCTGTTCAAGCAGGGACGGGACGCGCGCGAGCGCTACTTCCTGGTCCGCCTGCCCGATGCGGAGGTCGATACCAGCCGCCTCGCGGAGACGGAGGACAATCCGGTTCTCGGAACGCGCTGGTGGAGCGTGAGTGAATTGTGCGCGACCGAGGAACACATCGAGCCGGCCGGACTTGCAGACTTGGCGCGCGGTGTGGTCGCAGGGATGATTCCTGCCGAGCCCGTCGTTTTGTCATGGCGGGACGTTTGAGCCGGCAGCCCCCCGCGCCGCGCCGTCGAGCCTGTCCTCTTTCCGTACGCAGGAGACACCATGTTCCCCGAAGCCCTGACCGCGGGATACCGGTCCTTCCTCTCGGACCGCTTTCCGCAGGAGAGCCGCCGCTTCAAGCAGCTCGCCACCAGCCAGGCCCCCGAGGTGCTGGTGATCAGCTGCTGCGACAGCCGCGTCGCGCCGGAAGCGATCTTCGACGCGGGCCCGGGCGAACTCTTCGTCGTCCGCAACGTCGCCAACATCGTGCCGCCTCACGAGACCGGCGGCCAGTATCACGGCACCTCGGCGGCTATCGAGTTCGCGATTCAGGCGCTCGAGGTGAAGCACATCGTGGTGCTCGGCCACGCCACCTGCGGCGGCATCAAGGCCTTCGCCAACAAGGCCGATCCGCTCTCGCCCGGCAACTTCATCGGCAAGTGGGTCTCGCTGGTGGCCCCCGCCGAGGCCAAGGCGGGCGATTCCTCGGCGCCGGACTACCTCACCCGCCTCGAGCACGCGATGGTGAGCCAGAGCCTCGAGAACCTCTTGACCTTCCCGTTCATCAAGGAGCGGGTCGATGCGGGCAAGCTCCAGCTCCACGGCGCCCATTTCGGCGTTGCGTCGGGTCAGCTGCTCGTCCGCAATCCCGAGACCGGCGATTTCGCGCCCGCGGTCGACGGCGCCGGGCAGGCGATTCGTCCCGCCGCGATGATGAGCTGCAACTGAGGCGGTCGCCTCGACCCTTCCCGCGCCGGGGAGGGTCACCCGCCTCCGTGAACAGCAGGATCCTGAACCACGAAAAGGAAAAGCGGCGGGCGCCTGCGCCCGCCGCTCCGCGACGTTCCAAAGGAACCCCGGCCCGAGGGCCGGGGGCAGGCGCCTCACATCGCGCGGGCGCCCGGGAGACGCTGGGCCTCCTGATAATGGTGCTGGTAGACCGGCAGGGCCTGCTGGGCGTAGGCGCGGAGCGCCGGATTCGGGCCCGAGGAGGCGTAGGCCTGCGTCATGCCGATGGCCATCTGATGCGACTTCAGCTGCTGGCTCACGTAGAGCCGATCGAAGCGGGGGCCGGCGGGGGTGGCGGACAGCTCGGCCAGCATCGCCTGCTGCTCGGGGCTCGGCTGCACCACGGTGCCGGCCGTGGCATCGACATCCATGCCGCCGAGACGGCCGCCGACCGCCGCGCCGCGGGCCGCGCCGCTGCCGAGGCCCTCAAGGCCGCCCACCGGGCCGCC
>NZ_BPQM01000019.1 GCF_022179245.1 Methylobacterium gregans | reverse complement strand
CGGCCCCGCGACGGGGCCGGCCGCCAGGACCGGGCAGGGGAGCCGCGCGGCCATCCGGTCGAGGGCGGCGGCGTTCTTGGCGCCGTCCCAGAGCCGCCCGGCGGTGAAGGCGTGGGCGGCGGGCTCACGCTCCGGCCCGGCGGCCGGGCCGTCGCGCCCGTTGCGCACCACGCGCGGCGCCTGGGCGAGGCCGTAGGCGCGGGCCGTCGCCGCCGCGAAGGCCTCGGTGGGGGCGAGCAGCGCGTCCGCGGCGCGGCAGCCCTCGGCGGCGAGATGCGCCCGCCAGGAGAGGTCGGCGGGCATCGGGCCCGCGCCGCAGGCCTCCCACCATGTGGCGACGCAGGAATGGCAGACCGCGACGACCGGCACGGGGAAGTCGGCGAGCGCGAGCGCCGGGGCGTGGAGGTGGACGAGGTCGGCGCCGATCTCGCCCGCGAGCCGGGCGAGGGCGGCGGCAGCGGCGCGGACCTCCTCCGGCCGCCCGGCCGTCCAGTCGAGGGGCAGCCCGGTCGGCAGGATCCGCGCGCCGGTGGCGGCCGCCGCGGCGGCGGCGCGCTCCGGCGCAGGCGCGGGCCCCAGGACCGCGACGGTGACGCCGAGCCCGCGCTGCGCGAGCGCACGCGCGAGATCCAGGCTGTAGGGCCAGACGCCGCCGAGCGCGTCGGCGCTCATCAGAATGTGGGGGCGGGGGCTCACCGGCATCCGCAGGCCGCCTCCAGCTCGCGCAGGGGCAGGGGGCGCTCCTCCTGGATGTCGCTGAAGCGCTCGAACTGGCCGAGATAGTGGGCGTGCGCCCGCTCCCAGGCCTCGTCGTCGGGCTCGCCCCAGAGGCGGCGGTAATCGGGGGAGCTCGGATAGGGGTAGAGCGGCACCGGGTCGTTCGCCCAGACGCCCTGCGCGCGCAGGCGCTCGCGCCACGCCGCCACCATGTCGGCGTCGTCGCCCGCCACCGCGATCAGGTTCGCCTGCACGAAGGGCACGGTCCGGCGGGCACGGATCAGGCGCTCGGCGAGGTCGTCGGTTGAGGCGCGGCAGCGTTTGTCCAGCGCCGCGCGGCCCTCCTCCGTCAGGCTCTCGACGCCGGCCTCGATCGAGACGCAGCCCGCCGCGCCCAGCCGGTCGAGCATGTCGGGCTTCCAGAGGTCGATCCGGGTCTGGATGCCGAAGCGGATGTCGCGGGCGGTGAGTGCGTCGAGGAGCGGCGCCTGCGGCAGGAAGATCTCGTCGACGAAGTAGAGGTAGGTCGCGCCCTGGCGGATCAGCCCGTCGATCTCGTCCAGCAGGATCCCGAGGTCGCGCTTGCGGTAGGTGTCGCGAAAATCGATCTTCGCGCAGAAGCTGCAGGTGTAGGGGCAGCCGCGCGAGGCCTCGACCTCGGCGCCCGGCCCGTCCGGGGCGGTGTCGAAGCGGTGGTGGTGGTGCCGGTGGCGGGCGATCCAGGCATCCGGCCAGCGCAGTGCCGGCAGGTCGGTGAAGCGGCTCGCGTGCGGGCCGCCTGTCACCGCAGACGTGCCGTCGGCGCGCCGGTAGGCGAGGGCGGGCACCCGGGCGAGGTCGTCCGCGCCGGCCAGAAGCGGCAGGATCTCCTCGCACTCGCCGCGCACCACGGCGTCGCAGCCGAGCTTGGCCAGCGTCGGCCCCGGCGTCGCCGAGCCGTGCGGCCCGACCGCGACCGTGCGCCCGCCCGCCCTCCCCAGCGCGTCCAGGAAGGCGCGCGGCACGCGCAGCTCCGGCGGGGCGCAGCGCCAGAACAGGTAGGTGGGGGCGGTCGCGACCACCGTCATGCCGGGCGCGAAGGCGGCGACCCGCCGGGCGGCCTCCGCGTTCGAGAGCCCCTCGAGATGCGCGTCGACCGTCAGCGTCTCGTGCCCGGCGGCCTCCAGGAGCGCCGCGCCGTAGCCGAGCTCCAGCGGCAGGTGCGGCTCGCGGCAGCCGAAATAGATGCTGTTGCGGTAGTCCCAGGACGGGTTGACGAGGGCGACTCTCATTCGGCCGCTCCCGCAAGTGCCGCAGCGGTCCGGGAATGGGCCGGCGCGGCGGACCGCGTCTCCCCGAGCCAGCGGTAGAGGTCGGCCACGCCCTCGCGCCAGGGGGTGAAGGCCGGCAGATCGAGGGCCGCCCGCAGGCGGGTCGTGTCGGAGACGTAGTAGCGCTGGTCGCCGGGGCGCCAGTCGCGGAAGGCGCGCGCGACCGGGCGCCCGGTCAGGCGCTCCACATGGTCGAGGAAGGCCAGGAGGCTGACCGCGTTGGCGGGGCCGCCGCCGAGGTTGAACGCGCGGCCCGCGACCGCGCCGATCCGCCCCAGCGCGGCGCAGTAGGCGTTCACGGCGTCCCGCACGTGCAGCACGTCGCGGATCTGGCGCCCGTCGCCGTAGATCGTGACCGGCCGCCCCTCCAGGGCCCGGATCAGGAAATGGGCGACCCAGCCCTGGTCCTCCGTGCCCATCTGGCGCGGTCCGTAGATGCAGCTCATCCGCATCACCGCCGCCGGGACGCGGTAGGAGCGGGCGTAGTCGAGCACGTACTGGTCGGCCGCGCCCTTGGAGCAGCCGTAGGGGGTGTAGAAGTCGAGCGGCCTCGCCTCGCCGACGCCCCGCGCGCGGACGGACTCGTCCTCCGGCAGGTAGCGGTCGCCCTCCGCCCGCAGGGCGATGTCCGGCAGGCCGCCATAGACCTTGTTGGTCGAGGCGAAGAGCACGGGCACCGGGTGGGGCAGCGTCCGCACGGCCTCCAGGAGGTTCAGCGTGCCGCCGATATTAACCTCCATGTCGCCGCGCGGGTCGCCGAGGCTCGTCGTCACCGCGACCTGGGCGGCGAAGTGGAAGCAGGCCCCCGCCTCCCGCACCGCGCGGGCGAGCTCGCCAGCGTCGCGGATGTCGGCGACGACCGCGGTGACCCGGCCCGGATGGCGCGCCTTCAGCCAGGCGAGGTTGGCCTCGACGCCCGCCCGCGCCAGCGCGTCGTAGACGATGACCGGGCGGCCCTCGCCGGCCAGCCGGTCGGCGAGGTTGGCGCCGACGAAGCCGGCCCCGCCGGTGATCAGGACCGGGCGGTGGCCGCCCGGCGTTGCCTCGCCCGCGCTCACGCCACCAGCCCCCGCATCTCCAATTCGCGCCGGGCCTCGGCCACGCGGTCGACCGCCTGCTGCTCGGCGACCCAGGCGGCGAGTTCGGCGAGCCCCTCCGAGAAGTCGCGGCGCGGCGCGTAGCCGAGCTCGGCCCGGATGCGGGAGATGTCGGCGATGCAGTGGCGGATGTCGCCGAGGCGCGCCTGATCTGTGATCTCGGGCCCGAGATCCTCGCGCCCCATCGCGGCGGCGAGCAGCGCCGCGACCTCGGTGACGCTGCGGTCCTGCCCGCTGCCGACATTGTAGACCTGTCCCGCCGCGGCCGGGTGCTCGAGGGCCAGCACGAAGGCCTGGGCGACGTCCTCGACGTGGACGAAGTCGCGCCGCTGGGCGCCGTCCTCGAAGACCATCGGGCGCTGGCCGTTGTGGATGCGCGCGGCGAAGATCGCCAGCACGCCCGTATAGGGGTTCGAGAGGGCTTGGCCCGGCCCGTAGGCGTTCCAGAGCCGGAGGGCCACGCCCTCCATGCCGTAGGCCGGCGCGAGGGTCAGCGTCAGGCGCTCCTGCATGTACTTGGTGAGCGCGTAGACGGAGGCGAGGGCCGGGCGCTTGCTCTCCGGCGTCGGGATGGGGCGCATCGGACGCCCCTGGGCATCGAGCGGGTCCCAGGGCTCGCCGGGCCGCCGGGGTTTCCGGACGGCGTCCTCGACGGTCCGCCCGTCCTGCGTAAGGTACAGTCCCTCGCCGTAGACGCTCATCGAGGAGGCGACGACGACGCGGCGCACCGGCTGCTCGATCAGCCCCTGGAAGAGCTGCGCCGTGCCGCAATCGTTGACCGAGACGTAGCGCTCGACCGCGTACATGCTCTGGCCGACACCGACCTCTGCGGCGAGGTGGACGACGTGGTCGGCCCCCTTCAGGGCGCGGGCCACCGCCTCGGCGTCGCGCACATCGCCGGCGACGAACTCAACCTCGGGCGGCAGAGCCGTGCCTGCGCCCGCCCCGTGCACCTGCTCGATCAGGCTGTCCAGAACCCGGACGCGGTAGCCGTGCCGCAGCAGGGCGGCCGCGAGGTGGCGGCCGATGAACCCGGCTCCGCCTGTGATCAGGACAAGATCTGACACGCGTCCCTGCCGCTCCCCACCGCATGTGATTGCCTCAGCAAGGACCATATTCAGGTCAAAATCCAAACTTAACATAGTTAAGTCAGGATCATTGTCCGAATAATACAGCCCTCTCGAAGCTAATGCTCCTCACACAGGCAATCGGACGTCAGGATCTTTGTTCCTGAGCTTTTCACACGGTCAAGCTGGAGGCGCCCGGATGCTTGGTCCGAGCGCGCCCTGGGGGATCGCGTTGGGCTGGGAGCGCCGGTCCGGATCAGGCCGGCGAGAGCCCGATCACCGCGCCGATGATCGCCGCGGCGGCGACGATGAAGCCGATGAACGCCGGCATCACCCAGCTGCGCCGCCCGTGCGGGTCGGCCGAGGCCCGCACCCGGGGCGTGGCGGCCTCGCTCGCGCGCGCCGACGCGATCCGCTCGGGGCTCGGCGGACGGCCCGCGGCCTCGTCGTCGGTGCCGAGCTGCGAGAGGCCCGGATCGTAGTGCGAGACCTTGTCGCCGGTCCGGCCCGAATCGATGTCGCCCTTCAGCATGGCGGTCGTCGGGCGCTCCGCGTCGGGCGGCGTGTCGACCTTGAGGTTGGCGGGCGGGGGCGGATCTTCTGAGCGGAACACCATGGCACTCTCCCCGGTCTGACCCCGGGTCGGTCCCGGCCCTCGCCGCCGCGCGGGACCGGACCCGACGCGGCGCTCAGCCGGGCAATGCCGGACGCCGCACGCTTGTTTCCGGGCGCGACCTCGCACCGCGCCGCCTGCGGGAACGGCCGAGCCGGAGCCCGGTCTCAGGGCAGGAGCAGGAGGGCGCGGCGCGCGCTCGCCCGCTCGGCCGCCTCCTCCTGGCACTTGGCGGCGTGGCTCGTGCGGTTGACGACCTGCAGGTTCGGCAGGCCCCAGAAGCCGAGGAGTTCGGGCCAGGGCAGCGCCCGGTGCTCGCGCCAGACCCGGTAGAGCGGCACGCGGTGGTCGACCTCGGCAGTGCGCAGCAGGCGCTTGGCGGAGGCCGCGCAGCGGTGGCGCTGGCGGGCCTTGAGCAGCTTAACCTGATCGCTCGGCGCCACCCAGAACTTCCAGGCCGTCACGCAGGCGGTGTGCCAGCGGGCATTGCGGTTGGGCGTGCCCGAACCCCAGAGGTCGCGGTGCCAGCCGAAGCGGTAGACCGGCTGGCCACAAACGCAGCAGGCGCCGGGGCCGCGGCCGTGCTCCGCCTCGCGGAAGGGTGCGGGCGGCATCCGGAAGCCGGCGGCGGCCTCGGGCCCCGCCCGCCAGACCCAGCCCTCCGGGGTACCGGAGCGCGCGGCCAACGCCCGCGCCAACCTGTCGGCGCGCAGCACGTGGGCGCGCCAGTAGCTCTCGACAGCGAGCCGCGGCGTCGGCGGGGTCAGCGGGCGCGCCAGCGCATGCTGCAGCACCGGCGCCGGGAAGATCGCAGGCAGGGCCCGCTCCAGCCGCGCCCGCGCTTTGAGGTTGCGCGCCTCGCGCCACTCGGATGCCGCACTCATGCCCGCTCTGCTATCTGCTCGCCGCCCCGTCCGTTCGCGCTCTCGCTATCGCATCGGTTGCCCGCCCAGGCTGTAGCGGCGACGCCGCGCCGGCGCTCGGCCGTCCTCCGCGGCCCTCCGCCGCCCTGCATGCAAGCCCTCCCGGACGGCGGCAGCCATGTCCCGGGACGGGTTGCCCCACGGATTCCGGCGTTTACCCAAGCTGTGCCGTGAAACACGCAACAGACCGAGGAGTTCGGATGAACCTGGACGCGCAGCACGACCGCACAGCCCTGCCGCCCGCCCCCATCCCCACAACGACCGACCCGATTCAGCAGACCACCGATTCGGCCGAACAAGGCCGCATCGACGAGACGGCGAACCGCTCCGAGGGCGAGCCCGCCGCGACGCCCACCAACACCTTCGAGGCGTTCGGCTCCTTCCCAGGCTAGCATCCGTGACGGGCCCGCTCGCGGAGCAACCGCGAGCGGGCGTGAGGAAGGCGCTTGGCCCGAGCCGGTCGAGCAAGATCGGACGCACTAATCGGGCAGATAGATCTGCCGGTGGTAGGCGGGCACCGCTGCGACCGCCATCACCTCGGCCCCCTCGAACAGATCAGCGAACAAGGGCCCGCTCGCGCTGAACGCGATCCGGCTCGTCTTGCGGCCGGACGGCACGGAATAGACGAACTCGGAGACCTGATCCGCCTTGTAGAGCCGGTAGAAGTCGGGCTTGGCGACCGAGGACACCCTCGGCTCCACGCGAGCGCGCGTCGCGAGGCCGCGCTCGTAGGTCGCGGTCAGACGAAGCCTGTCCTCACCCTCGGTCGTCATGTCCCACGATTCCTCCACCAGGGTTGGGCCGCCCTCGGTCGCGCGGGCCGTCTTGGTCATCACGACCTTCGCCGGCCTGTATACGCCGTAGGCGCCCGGTGCCCCCTGCGCCGGAGCGATCATCCCGCCCATTACCATGAAGGCGACGGCGCCGCTCTGCGCGTTCTTCGCCGAGGTTCCCCACACGGCGTACTTGTCGGGATAGGCCGCCGGCTTCCCGTCAGCGTCGCTCTGAGAGAACCCCTCGACCAGGATCAGAACCAGATTCGCGTCCTTGGCCGCGCCCGAGCCCGGCACGGCGGCCCAGCCCGCGGGCAGGTTCTTCGTCAGCTTGTCCGGGTCCGTCCTGACGAACAGGACGGTTCTCGCCTCGGTCGTGGACGAATTCAATCTTTCGGCGCCGGCCAATTCCGGCGCCTGAAGTACGATCGCAATCGCGACAGCGGAAATCCGTAGGCGAGCCCACCTCATCGAGACCTCCCATATCCGGCACCTGCAGAGGCCTGCGAAACACAGAGCCCGCCGCAGAGACCAACGGCAAATTTCCCCCGGCGACAGAGTCTTGCGACGATCATTCGCCCTGGCAAGCGCGCCGGAGACTGAGATCCCCGCAAGGATCACTCTTGGCGTACGACCGAATGCACCGCGCCTTCACATCAGACCATGCCGCGGCCGGGCCGACGCCGCGCCTCTCGCCACCAAGCCGCGTGCAGCGTCGGAGCCGCGCATTCGCCGCCCCGACACACGATCGCCCCATTTCGGCATTTGAGCTTGGCAGCAAGAAACAAACAATTTACAAACACCAACACAAAACAAAACGTATGCCTTCGTACAAACATCAGATTTGTACTTGAGCATACCTTATCGGCCTTCTCACTTCCGGGCTCCGGCCGTCCCTCAATTCACGTGTTCGACGCGATGCCACCGTGCGTGGCGCCGCTCGAAACGCCGTGCGCGCTCGCCCACGGCGAAAACGCCGGCCGCTCGCGGCCCGGCATCCTCTAGGCAGAGAAAAGAGACACCCCAAACGATGCAGTTCACCCGCCACAACGACAGCCCCGCCCTCGACGATTTCTGGACCCGCGTGGAGCGTGACTGGCACCGCGCCAGCTCCGACCGATCGAACGCCGTGGCCCCTTCGGACGTCCCCGCGAGCAGTTCAGCCAACCCTTCCGCGGCTCCGTCCGCGGACGACCTCGCGGCGACCGACCCGGCAACCCTGGAGACGGCTTCGGGACCGACCCCGGCGGCGCTTCCGGGATCCGAGGTGGAGACCCTCCCGGAGGCGGCCCCTGAGGTCACGTCCGGGACCACTTCCGAGACCACCGCAGACGCGGCAATCGCCAGCCCCGCGAGCACGTCCACGGCCGGTGCCGAGACCGCAGCGGCAGCCGTCGCACCCGTGCTGTCCGACGTGGACGCCGCAGCCCTGCTGACCGGCACGGGTTCCGCCGCCGTCTCGGGGACGGCCACGCTCACCCGGCACGACGGGACGATCCAGGCCCAGAGCGGGGACGTGATCGAGAATCTCGACATCTACGCCGACGGGGTAGGAATCGAGCTGGAGGACGACGCCGACGTCACCATCCGCAACGTCCGCATCCACTACAACGGGACCGATCAGGGCGGGTACGGCATCGACGCGGTCGGCGCCCAGAACCTGACCATCGATGGCGTCGAGCTCATCAATGCGGGCGCGCCGGCCTCCGGCCCGAACAGCGATCCCGAGCAGTACGGGATCGGGCTGTTCGAGTCGCCCGGAGCCTCGGTCAGCCACGTCACGGTGCGCGATGCCTCGACGGGCCTCTACCTGCAGGACTCGCCGAACGCGACGCTCCAGGGGATCGAGGGCTACAACATGCGCGGCCCCTTCCCGCGCGGGCAGCTGGTGCAGCTCAACCGCTCGGACAACAGCAGCCTGACCGACTTCTACAGCTACAACGACCTGGAGACCTCCTGGACGGAGGACAACGTCAACATCGGCAGCAGCAACGTCACTGTCGCCAACGGCCTCATCGACGGCAACAACTCTCCCTCGGGCGTCGGCGTGATCATCGAGGGCGGAACCGGCGTCCACGTGAGCAACGTCGACACCGTGCGGATGGGCAACGGCGCCTTCTCCGATTACGGCAGCGGCAACACCTTCGACGACGTGCGCGCGTTCGACAATTTCGCGGACAGCCACGCGGGTCGCGGGACGCCGATGTCGGGCTCGCTGATCTTCTCGCTGGCCGACGATTCCACGATCACGAATGCCGCCTACCAGAACCCGGCAGCGCCCGGGAACGTCGTCTACGGCGGTGGCATCCAAGACGAGGCCTTCGGAGGCACCTTCCAGGCGAGCGAGATCACCGGCGAGGCGCCGATGGCGGCTTACCACAACACCTTCTCCTGGAGCTGACGGAGAGGGCGGCCGCCGGAACCCGGCGGCCGCATCGCGGGCCCGCGGAAGGCGGGCCCGCCCAGCTATCGGGTCCCGCCGGAAACGCGCGCGAAGCGGTGGCTCCCGCGAGCCGCAGGACAGCCTTCGCGAGGCGGCCTTCCGGACAGCGCAATGCGCGAAGGCGCACGCCCAGGCCAGGGTCAAGCTCAGCCGTGGCGCGGAGAGAGCCTGCGTGATCGAATTCAGCGAGCGGGATCGTGATCTGGTCGAGGATTTCCTCAACCACGTCCTGGAGCGCTACAAGGCCGGGTCGATCGGACGGCCGGCGGCGCTGCACCGCTCCGGAGAGGACGAGTAGGACGGCGTCGGGAGCCGCCGTGGGTCCTCAGCCGACGAGATCGGCCTGCTCCTCGACGAGCGCTTCGAGCGCCTGCGCGAGAGCGCGGTTGAGCAGCGCGGCGCGACGCTCGTGCTGCAGGATGCGCCGGGCGGCCGTGCGGGCGGTCGCCGCCCGCATGGCACCGTGCGGCGCTCCGTCCCGCAGGGCGATCCAAGCCAGGGCCCGCAGCTGGTTGGCGTGCGCGACCGCCGTGGCGCGCCGCTCGCGCGGCGTGGCGCTGGCCGAAGCCGCCGCGCGCGCTGTCCCGGATGATTCGATGACCGACATGGAAGCGCCTCCATCGCCCGGCGATTCGAAGACCGCTGCAAGAGACGCATACCGCGACGCGTTTCGCAATATGGCAAGAATGCGGCAGGGGCGTGCCCAACCGGACTAGAACCTACGCCCTATCCGCGCTCCGGTCCGGCCTCGACCGGGCATCGGTCCGGCGGCGCCGCGAGATGGTGGCGCAGCAGGCCCGCGGCCGGGGTGAGGGGGCCCGGCCGGGTCACGATCTGCAACGTGCGCTGGGCCCAGCGGTCCGAGAGCGGTACATCCACGAGATCCGTGGCGCCGCCGAACAGGCTGAAGACGCCCTGCGGCACGACGCCGATCCCCATATCGGCCTGCACCATCCGGCAGACCGCGTCGAAGCCCGGCACGTGCACGCGCAGCCTCAGGGGCCGGCCGGCGCTGAGCGCCTCGGCCTGGACGCTGGCGTAGATGGAGCTCTCGGCGTGCAGGCCGACGAAATCGTGATCGAGGGTCTCGGCAAAGGCGAGGGCGCCTCGGCCCGCGAGCGGATGGTCGCGGCGCATCACCACGACGAGCCGGTCACGCCGGTAGAGGGTGCTGTCGAGCCCCGCGGCCGGGACGCTGCCGGCGCAGATGCCGAGTTCGGCCGCGCCTTCGGCGACGCCGCGCACGACCCCGCCGCTCGGACGCTCCTCCAGATCGATCTTGATCGCGCCCTGGCTCGCCAGGAAGGCGCGCAGATCCTCGGGCAAGAACTGCACGATGGCCGAGAGGTTGGCGAGCATCCGGACGATGCCCCGCACACCCTTGGCGTGCTCGGCCAGTTCGAGGGCGATCTGTTCGGCGTTGCGCAGCATGCGCCGGGCATGGTGCAGCAGCGTCTCGCCCGCGGGCGTCACCGTCATGCCCCGCGCCCCGCGCTCGAGGAGCTGGACGCCGAGCGTCTGCTCCAGCTCGACCAACCGCTTGCTCACCGCGGAGGGCGCGGTCGCGGCGTGCCGGGCAGCCCGGGTCAGGCTGCCCTCCTCGCACACGGCCACGAACAGGCGCAGCGTGGTCAGGTCGAGCCGCCGCAGGATGGCAGGTGCGAGCATCTCGCCGGACCCCGGTTCGCGGGCGCAACCCGCCCGATGGCTCCCACCTACAGCGCCCGGGTGATCTCGTCCCAGGCGGCGTGCGACGCTCGCACGCTCGAGGGAGGCCGCGCGGCAGCGGTGGTGTGGCGGGCGTGCAGCGTATTCGCGCCGTCGACGGCGGCCTCATCTTTTGCGGGCCGGGCTCGAACTGATAGAGGGAAAGCTCAGAGGCCGCACCGTGCCGCCCGCGGCACGGAGTGTGCGGCGATCAGCGGGCCATTTACGGATTTACCACGAGCGAGGGACTAGTTCAGGTTGCACTCGATCTGAAGGACATTCCACCACGTATCCGCAGGGCGGCCGAAGCGCATCCTAAACTGTTCGAGATGAAGCCCGAATTCGACATCACCCCGGCGGGGGACGCTCCGGAGGCGCTCGCCGGCCTGTCCCCGGGTCAAGTGCTGCACATGGTCGAGGGCTTCGGCCTGACGGGCACGTGGACCTGGACCTTCGCCACCGACACGCATGTCTGGTCGCCGGGGCTGTTCCGAATCCTCGGCCTGGAGCCGGGCAGCGCGCGGGCGGAGTACGGGCTCCTGCTCGCACTCGTCCATCCGGACGACAGGCCCGGCGTCACCTCCGCATCGGAGATGCTGCAGACCGGCCAAGTGGCGCAGCGCACGTTCCGGATCATCCGGCCGGACGGCTGCCTGCGCACCGTGATGAGCCGCGGCGAGGTGATCGTGGCGCCGGACGGACGCCCCCGGCGGGCGATGGGCGTGCTCATCGACGTGAGCGATCAGGCGGCTCTGATGCGCGCGCGAGAGAGCGCACGGCGGCGCAGGCGCGCGATCTTCGAGCAGGTCCGCGCCTTCACCTCGTCGAGCCGGGTCTACCCCTACACCGACTTCTCCGAGGAGTGGCTGGAGCTCGTCGGCCTGCCGAAGGCGGAGCTTCTCGGCGAGCCGACACGCCCGGTGGTCGCGGACGAGCGGACGCGCTGGCGCGACCACGGCCGCGCCCTCTACCTCGCCAAGCAGGTCGTGCACACGCAGCCGCGCCTCGTCCTGGCCAGCGGCGAGATCGTTCCGTACCGCTTCGTCATGGTGCCGATGCGGGATGCGGCCGGCGCGGTCGAGAGCTGGACGAACTATGTCGCGCCGATCCAACTGGCGGGCAGCGCGACCGGGCAGGTCCGGGCGGGCCTCGACCAACTCGTCACGGGCGCGCATCTGCGGGCGGGGCGCGCCCTGCTCGACTGGTCGATGCAGCAGCTCGCCGGGGCGAGCGGGCTTTCCTTCTCCACCATCCGCCGCCTGGAAGACGGCGAGGGCGGAACCTCCGGGCGGGCCCAGGCCGCGGCGGTGACGGCCCTGCGGGCGCACGGCATCGTCTTCACGCTGACGGAGGACGGTGCCATCGCGCTGTCCCGGCGTTGACCCTGCGGGCCATCGGTGGAGGAGGCGGCATGGGCGGGCTGGCTGATAAGCGGGCGGCGATCGCGGGTGCGGTCGCGGCAGGGGGCCTGTCCGAGGCGGAGGTGGAGTCGCGGGTCGCCGACCTGCTGGCGGGATGCGTGGAGCCGGAGACCGCGGATCTGCGCCGCCTGCTCACGGAGTACCGCGACCTCGAAGCGCTACCGGCCGACGAGGCCGACGCGCGCCTGGCCGAAGCAGGCGAGGTCTTCGCGCCGGAGGACGACGCCTGAGGCTGATGCCGCCCGGGACCGGTCTCGCGTCTCGGGCGTTGGCCCGTGAGGACGACAGGAGCCACGACCATGCCCGACGACACGGACATACCTGCCCGGAGGCAGCCCGCGGGGACGCTGGCGAGAGGCGCGGCGCACGAAGCCTCCGAGGGTGCCGCGATCACGCCGCGCGATGCCGCGACCGGCGCGGTGCGCCCGACCGATGGGCCGATGGAGCGGGCTGGGACGGAGGCCGAGGCCCGCGCCCGCGGCGAGGAAGGCCCCTTCGAGGGCCGGCGCAGCGGTTGAGCCCGGAGGATCGGATCATGCCCCGCACCCCCGAGCCGGAGCCGCACGGATACGCCGAGCCGCTGCCGGTCCCCCGCCTGCGCGGCCGGAGGACCGGCGACGCCGAGCCGGCGACCAACGAGCCCGTGGACCCGGACGAACGTCCCGATGTCGGTCTGAGCCAGTCCGGCAGCGGCGAGGACGCGATCGTCCGCCGCGAGACTGAGATCTGAGGGACGCGTCCCCAACGACGCGACCCAGCCGCGAGGCGCCGACCTGCGCGCAGATCTGGAGCTGGAGATCCAACCGGGAGGCGGTCGAATCGGGCACGACTACGGGGCATGAGCCCTGCGGCAAGGGCAACTGGGTCGTGATGCCCCCGGGCGCGTTCCTGCCCGGCCAAGTTGCCGCTCGGCCAGAAAAGCGACCCAGCGGCGAGCGTGTCCGCCTACGGCTTCCGGGAGATCCGGGTGGCGTCTTCGCAGAACAAGAGCGGCCGCCACATGTCACCTCCGGCCCCTCTCCGCAGGATCCGGCGGACAGTGCCACGTGCGTGCCTTCTATGACGTCCTTCGCGATGGATAAGCCTGTGCGCAGGCGCACAGTGCTTAAATCAAAGCGTCTATGCTTGAGAAATACTCACAATTCTGCGGCGTTGACCTCTGTGTAGGCTGCAACTGCACGAAAGGAGGTCATTATGATCAGCAAGACGGCAAGGGCGGCATTCGCGCTCTCGCTCGCCCCTAGCCTCGCGGTGGCTCAGGGCGGCCGGTGGAGTGGCTACGGCGACAACCGCGGCATCGTGGCCCCGCCCCAGACCGTCGAGTTCGGCCGAGGGCCCGGGCCACGCGATCCGACCGGCATCCTACGCGGTCAGGGGGTCAGCAGTCGCCACGGCGGCATCGGCAACATGGGCGGCGGCTCCGGCCGGAGCGCGAACACCGGCATCGGCCTCGGCGGCATCGGCGCCAATCAGGGTGCCCGGTTCTGAGACGACCGCGCGGCGGGCCCGGTTACGGACCGCCGCGCTCGGCCACCGGGGCCCCCGCCGCTCCGAGTCCCGCCTTCGCGGCCCGGCGGTTGACGACCCCGAGACGCAGCACGATCTGCTCGAGATCGTCGAGCGCGTCGATCAGCCCCGCGCGGGCCCGCTCCACGACGTCGTCGCCCTCCTCGGGCGGCGTCTCGGCGAGCTTCACGGCAGTGATCAGCACCCGGTCTCGCGCGTCCTCGATCCGGCCGTCGCGCTCGACATGACCGCGGACATCCATGTCGAAGGCTTCCAGCACCGCGAAAGGGAGGGCGTCGCGCCCGATCCGGCCGGGAAAGCCCCGAGCCCGGCTCCGCCCCTGATCGGTGGCGCGGGCGAGATGGTCGGCGAGGGTGTCCAAGGGCTGCTCCGGGCTGGCGGTAGAGGCGTCGATACCGCAACGCCCTGAGCGCCATGCGGGCTGCACATCGCGGTCCGTCCACCATACCGAAGGATCCAAGCTGGCGCTTGCGGATCCGAGATGGCAGATGAGCGGCTTCGCCAAGCCCCCGAGCCACAGGATCGCCCCATCCCGCCCGCCACGCCATCCGGAGCTCCGGCACCCCGTGGGGCGATTGCCTCCCGGCACTTCATTCTTCCGCTGGTCGTCCTGCTCGTCGGCCTCCTGGCCGCCGGAAGTGCTGCGCTGCAGCTCAAGGGCGCGAGCGAGCGGCGCGACCACGAGCGCTTCGAGCGCCTCGCCGGGCAGCAGGCGGATCGGATCCGCGAACGGCTGGAGCTCTACGTCGCGCTCCTGCGCGGCACGGCCGGCCTGCTCGCGGCGAGCGACCGGGTGACACGATCGGAATTCGCTGCCTATGTGGGCCGCCTGCGCATCACCGATCTCTACGGCGGCACCCGCGGCATCGGCTACGCCCGCCGCTTCCGGCCCGAGGAGGCAGGGACGCTGGTCGGCGAGATGCGCGCGCAGGGCCTGCCCGATTTCAGGCTCCGGCCCGACCCGCCTGGCTCGGAGCCCACCGCCATCGTCGCCCTGGAACCGCTGGACCTGCGCAACAGCGCCGCGATCGGCTACGACATGTATTCCGAGCCGGTGCGCCGGACCGCGATGGCGCGGGCCCGGGACACGGGCGAGGCCGCCCTCTCGGGCCGCGTGGAGCTGGTTCAGGAAATCGACGGCCGGAAGCAAGCGGGCTTCCTCGTCTACCTGCCGGTCTATGCGGGCGGGGCGCTGCCGGGGAGCGTCGCGGAGCGTCGACGTCTGCTGGAGGGCTGGGTCTACAGCCCCTTCCGGACAGGCGACCTGTTCTCCCAAGTCGCCGGCCCGCTCGGTCCGGGAGGGGCGCCGGAGCTGAGCTACCGGATCCACGACGGCGACACATCCGATCCGGCCGCCCTGCTCTACGCTACGGGGCAGAGCGCGGCCCACGAGGGCGCCGCTCCGGGCTTGACCGCGCGGCGTAGCCTCGCGATCGCCGGCCATGCCTGGACTCTCACGGTCGCGGCGACTCCCGCCTTCGTGCACGACCCGACCGGCGACGTCTGGCCCCTCGTGCTCGGTGCGGGAACGGTCGCGACCTTGCTGCTCGCGGGCGCCGCCCTGGCCCAGGCCGGGGCGAACCGCCGCTCGGAGCGCGCACGCCACGCCCTCGAGGAGGAGACCGCCCGGCTGGAGCTGCTCAACCGGGCCGGCGCGGCCCTGGTGGCCGAGCATGACGTCGAGCGCCTCGTGCAGACGGTGATCGAGGCCGCCACCGAGCTCGTCGGCGGTGCCTACGGCGCCTTCTTCGAGCGCGTGCCCGCCGGGCAGGAGGGCAACGACGAGGATGTCTGGCGCCTGTTCAGCCTCACCGGCGGCCCGCGCGAGGCCTTCACCCGCTTCGGCCTGCCGCGGGCGACCGGCCTGTTCCGGCCGACCTTCCTGGCCGAGGGCGTGGTGCGCTCCGACGACGTCGCGAAGGACCCGCGCTACGGCTCCCATGGCGGCATGCCCAAGGGTCACCTGCCGGTGCGCAGCTATCTCGCGGTGCCGGTGGTCTCAGGCACCGGCGAGCGGCTCGGCGCCCTGCTGTTCGGCCATCCCGAGCCCGGCCGGTTCGGCCCGCGCGAGGAGCGGCTGATCACGGGTTTCGCCGCTCAGGCGGCGGTGGCGATCGACAATGCGCGCCTCCTCACCTCGATCCGGCGCAAGCGCGACCGCTTCTTCGGCGCGATGCAGGCGGTGCGCGGCGTGCTCTGGACCAACGATGCTTCCGGCCGCATGGTCGGCGAGCAGCCCGGCTGGTCAACGATCACCGGCCAGACCCAAGCCGAGTACGAGGGCTACGGCTGGGCGAACGCGGTCCACCCCGACGACGCTCAGCCCAGCATCGAGGCCTGGAACGCGGCGGTGGCCGAGCGGCGCACCTTCGTATTCGAGCATCGCGTGCGCTCGCGCGACGGCAGCTGGCGCATCTACGCGATCCGCGCGGTGCCGCTCCTCGACGAGCGGGGCGCGATCGTCGAGTGGGTCGGCGTGCACACCGACATCACCGAGCAGCGCGCGGCGGAGGCGGAACTGCGCGAGTCGAACGAGGAGATTCAGCGCTATGCCTACATCGTCAGCCACGACCTCCGGGCGCCGCTCGTCAACGTGATGGGTTTCACGAGCGAGCTGGAGGCGGTGCGCGAGGACGTGCGGGCGGCGCTCGGCAACCACGCCGACGCCACTCGGATCGACGCCGACATGGAAGAGGCGCTGGGCTTCATCAAGGCCGCGATCACCAAGATGGAGGCCCTGATCGCCGCTATCCTGAAGCTGTCGCGGGAGGGCCGGCGCACCTTCCGGCCGGAGCCCCTCGACATGCGGGCCCTTGTGCAGGGCCTCGCCGACGCGCAGCGCCACCAAGCGGATGCCGCCGGCGCCCGGGTCACGGTGGCGGACGACCTGCCGGAGATCGCCGCCGACCGGCTCGCGGTCGAGCAGATCTTCGGCAACCTCATCGACAACGCTCTGAAATACCTCGCGCCGGGCCGGCCTGGCCTGATCACGGTCGGGGGCCGGCCGGTCGCCGGCGGGCAGGTGCGTTTCACGATCGCCGACAACGGCCGGGGCATCGCGCCCCAGGACCATGCCCGCATCTTCGAGCTGTTCCGGCGCTCCGGGCTGCAGGACAAGCCGGGCGACGGCATCGGTCTCGCACATGTCAAGGCGCTGGTCCGTTCCTTAGGTGGCCGGATCGAGGTATCGTCGGAACTCGGGCAGGGAACGACGTTCAGCGTGACGCTACCGCGCGAGGCGCAAGGCCCAGGCGCGCCGCACCGTGCGGCTGCGTGACGACAGGGGGTTGGGGGACTTGGACGTGCATCCCGTGTGCATCGTGATGATCGAGGACGACGAGGGCCACGCGCGCCTCATCGAGCGCAACATCCGGCGCGCTGGCGTGAACAACGACATCGTGCCGTTCCGCAACGGGACGGACGCGCTGGCCTACCTGTTCGGCCCCGACGGGACCGGGGAGGTGAGCGCACGGCGCCACCTCCTGATCCTGCTCGACCTCAACCTACCGGACATGACCGGCATCGACATCCTGGAGAAGATCAAGGCGAACCCGCACACCAAGCGCTCGCCGGTCGTCGTGCTCACCACCACCGACGACGCGCGCGAGATCCAGCGCTGCTATGATCTCGGCGCCAACGTCTACATCACCAAGCCGGTGAACTACGAGGGCTTCTCGCACGCGATCCGCCAGCTCGGGCTGTTCTTCTCGGTGATGCAGGTGCCCGAGAACTCATGAGCACCTCCGCTCCGTCCGCGCCTCCGGACGGCGTGCCCGAGCGCGGGCGCATCCTCTACATCGACGACGATCCGGGCCTCGCCCGCCTCGTGCAGCGGGGCCTGAAGGCGCGCGGCTACGTGGTCGAGACGGCGCCGGACGGCGCGGCAGGCCTCGCGCGGCTCGCGCAAGGGGGCATCGACGCCGTCGCCCTCGACCATCACATGCCGGGTCAGACCGGGCTCGACCTCCTGCCGGAGATCCGGGCGCTGCCCGACGCGCCGCCGGTCATCTACGTCACCGGTTCCGAGGACAGCCGCGTCGCAGTGGCGGCGCTGAAGGCGGGCGCGGTCGACTACGTCTGGAAGGATCTCCAGGGCCAGTTCCGCGAACTCCTCGGTGAGGCCGTCGATACGGCGCTGCGCCAGGAGGCCCTGCGCCGCGACAAGGAGCGGGCCGAGGCCGCGGTGCGCGAGGCGCGCGACCGGGCCGAATTGCTGCTGCGCGAGGTGAACCACCGGGTCGCCAACTCGCTGGCGCTGGTTGCGGCGCTCGCCCGGATGCAGACCAACGCCGTCTCCGACCCCGCCGCCAAGGACGCGCTGGAGGAGATGCAGGCGCGCATCTCGGCGATCGCCGGCATCCACCGGCGCCTCTACACCTCGCAGGACGTCGAGGCCGTCGAGCTCGACGCCTATCTGGCGAGCCTCGTGGAGGAGCTGCAGGCCTCGATGAAGGCGGCGGGCCGCGACCACTCGATCCGCCTCAGCGCCGAGCCCGTGCGGCTCGCCACCGACAAGGCCGTCTCCCTCGGCGTGGTGGTGACCGAGCTCGTCACCAACGCCTACAAGTACGCCTACCCGCCGGAGGTGCCGGGCGAGATCCGCGTCGCGGTGAGCCGCGAGGCCGAGACACTGACCCTCAGCGTCGAGGACGACGGCATCGGCTGGACCGGGGAGGGGCGCCCGCGCGGCACCGGCCTCGGCGCGCGCATCATCCGGGCGATGGCCACGAACCTGCGCTCGCAGATCGCCTACGACGCGGGCCGGTCGGGCACCCGCGCGGTGCTGTGCTTCCCGGTCTGAGGGCCGATCCGAGGGTTGGCCGGAGAGTTCTTTGGTTCCGAGCGCCGGTCACGGGGCGGTCACGGGGCGGCCGTAGCAGGGCTGGGTATCCTCGGAGGTCTCAGCATGCGCGTCCGTCCCGCCCTCGCTCTGATCCTGGCGCTCGCGGGTGGCCGGGCCGAAGCGGCGGAGCCCGCGCTGATCGGGCCGCGCCCGTTCCACCTCGTCGACGGAATGAAACCCGGCTCCTTGCAGGACCGGCTGAAGGCCTGCGCCACGGACCGCACCTACGTCGCGAAGCAATTCTCCGTCTCCCACCGGGGGGCGCCGCTCCAGTTCCCCGAGCACACCCGCGAGGGCGTGCTGGCCGCAGCCCGGATGGGTGCCGGGATCATCGAGTGCGACGTGGCCTTCACGCGGGACCGCCAGCTCGTCTGCCGCCACGCGCAGTGCGATCTGCACACGACCACAGACATCCTGGCCCGGCCGGAGTTGGCGGCGAAGTGCACGATGCCCTTCGCGCCGGCCGACGCGGCGACCGGCCGCAAGGCCTCGGCGAAATGCTGCACCAGCGACCTGACACTCAGTGAGTTCAAGGCGCTGAAGCCGAAGATGGACGCAGCCGACCCGGAGGCCACGACGCTCAGTGCCTACATGAACGCGACGCCGCGCTGGCGCACCGACCTCTACGCCGACGGCGCCACGCTGATGTCCCATCGGGAGTACATCGCGCTGGTGAAGTCCCTCGGCCGCCGGTTCACCCCGGAGCTGAAGGCGCCTGAGGTGCCGATGCCCTTCGAGGGCACCTACACGCAGGATCGCTACGCCCAGCAGCTCATCGACGAGTATCGCGAGGCCGGCATCTCGCCCGATGACGTCTTCCCGCAGAGCTTCCAGTTGCGCGACGTGCTGTACTGGCTGGCGAAGGAACCCGCTTTCGGCCGTCAGGCCGTCTTCCTCGACGATCGCGACGAGCGCGTGCCGGGCTTCGACCCGATGCGGCCGGAGACCTGGAGGCCCGGCATGGCGGCGCTGCGGGACCAGGGCGTGCGCATTCTCGCGCCGCCGCTCTGGATGCTGGTGACGACGGATGCCGAGAACCGCATCGTGCCCTCGGCTTACGCCCGCGCGGCGCGGGCTGCCGGGCTCGACCTGATGGCCTGGTCGCTGGAGCGGTCGGGGCCGCTCAAGGACGGAGGAGGCCCCTATTACCGATCGGTGCGCCCCGCGATCGACCGCGACGGCGACATGCTCACCCTGCTCGACGTGCTGCATCGCGAGGTCGGGGTGCGCGGCGTGTTCTCGGACTGGCCGGCCACGACGACGTTCTACGCGAACTGCGTCGGAGCGGAGTAGACTCTCAGGAGAACGCTCCGTGCGTCAGTGCCTGTAGACCTCGACCTCGTCGAGATGGAAGAAGTTCGCCTCGCGCAAGCGCAGCAAAATGTAGCGCGCCTCCATGCCCCCGCGCACGAACGAGAGAGGGTGACCGTCGATCCCGCCGAAGACCGATCCGTCATGGGAATAGACCGTGTCCCAGATCAGGCCGTCGTCGGAGATCGAGATCTCGATGGTCCGGCTCCGGACCGCGCAGTCCGGGTCGAGACGGTTGAAGATGCGGATCTCGTCGAAGGTCCGGCGCCCACCGAGGTCCAGGCGCCACCAGGGCCGAGCCTCGTTGTCGGTATGAAACCCGAAATGCCCGGTCCTGATCCCGTTTACGGCGCCCTGCGGCGTCTCCGCGTTCGTCGAGTAGTAGCTGCTCTGGCTGGCGCGGCAGTGCAGAGCGATGTTCTCGCCCGGGTGCGCGAGCGCTTGGACGACCGCCTCCTGACCGAGTGTCTGAGCAATCCGGGAGAACAGCTCGAAGGACTGGCGTATCCGCGTCGCCTCGGCGGACTGATCGGGAACGGAGCACAGTGCCTCGACGCCTGCCGGCACGTCCGTCCCGTGGAGAAGAACGCCCAAGCCGGCCGAATGGTGGAAGTTGAAGCCCTTTCCCTCGCGCATCAGCTCGTCCCAGAACGTGTGGACGCCGTACCCCTCGATGAAGGCCCGCGTGTCGTGGAACAGCACGATGGCACGCGGGCTGAGCTTGGCCCTCCAAGTCTCGTAATCGTGCCTGACGGCCTCGTAGGTGTGCAACCCGTCGATATGCAGCAGATCGATCGAGCCGTCCTCGAAGCTTTCGACAACGTCATCGAAGTAGTTCCGCTTCAGCGTCGAAAAATCCGAGAATTGGCCGTTGAACCGGCGGACCCGCTCGTAAACGGACTCATCGTAAAGACCCGCCTGGTGATCCCCTTCCCAGGTATCGACCGCCACGGCGCGCGCATCGAGGCCGAGCCTCTCGATCGCATTGCAGAACGAGAAATAGGACACCCCGTTATGGGTGCCGAGCTCCACGACGAGCCTGGGCCTGAGCGCTTCGACAAGCCAGTGCGCGAAGGCGACGTGCCCGTGCCAGACACTGACCTCGGCCGGCCTGACGGACGGCCAGGTCAAGGCGTTCGAACCCAATGCCTCGATCATGCGGATCCTCGGATCAAACACGCTTCGATGAATGATATAGTCCCGCCGCCCGCGTAAGGGCAGACGGATTCCCGCAGCGGACTGACGAGCAGTTCTGTCGCGCGGGACATTTGCATCCGGCACCCAATTGCTAAGTCAGAGCCCACAAACGAGTCAATGGCCCACGCCGGTCCAGGCGCAGGCCTTGACGCACCCGCCAGCAGAACAAGGCAAAACGAGGAAATTACTTTGCCGACGCATTAATAAGATAGGTAATTTAAATTTTTCATCGCACAAATACAGGAAAATTTCTAGATCGTGCATGCAAAAAGAAAGAAGTGTTGCACCGAACATCTATCCATTCGCGCGGCATAAGAGGAAGGCCACAGACAGAAAGAGCCCCGGGACGCTCTGCGTCCCGGGGCCCGCGATGCCGCACCGGTCCAGTTGCCGTCGGTCTCAGCTCACTTCGCGGCGAGCTTCTTCGGCAGCTTGAAGGCCCAGAAGCTGCCGCCCTGGTTGATGCCGGCGGTGGACTTGGCCACCTCGCCGCCCCAGAGCGGGACCGCGCCGCCCCAGCCGGCCGCGACGCCGACCCACTGCTCGCCGTCCTGCTCCCAGGTGATCGGCGAGGCGACGATGCCGGTGCCGACCTGGAACTTCCAGACTTCCTCGCCGGTCTTGGCGTCGAAGGCCTTCAGGAAGCCCTCCGGCGTGCCGGTGAAGACGAGGTTGCCGCCGGTGGTGAGCATGCCGCCCCAGAGCGGTGCCTTGTTCTTGTACTCCCACACGACCTTCTTGGTGGCCGGGTCGATCGCCTTCAGCGAGCCGATATGGGTGTCGAAGGTCGGCTTGATGGTGAAGCCGGCGCCCAGATACGCGGCGCCCTTCTTGTAGTTCACCGGCTCGTTCCAGATATCCATGCCCCACTCGTTGGAGGGGATGTAGAACAGCTTGGTGTCGGGGCTGTAGGCGATCGGGTTCCAGTTCTTGCCGCCGAGGAAGCCCGGCGTCGCGTAGACCGACTTGCCCTTCTTGCCGTCCTCGGACTTGGCCGGGTCGCCGGGGCGGTTGGCGTCGTCGTAGATCGGGCGCCCGCTCTCGTCGATGCCCTTGGCCCAGTTGATGTTGGCCACGAACGGCGTCGCCGAGATGAACTTCCCGTTCGTGCGGTCGAGGACGTAGAAGAAGCCGTTGCGGTCGGCGGTGGCGCCCGCCTTCACGGTCTTGCCATCCTTCTGCATCTCGAAGGGCACGAACTCGTTCACGCCGTCGAAGTCCCAGCCGTCGTGCGGCGTGGTCTGGAAGCCCCAGACGATCTCGCCGTTGTCCGGGTTGATGGCGAGCCGGGAGGCCGACCACTTGTTGTCGCCCGGGCGCGTGGCGGAGTTCCAGGGGCCGGGATTGCCGGTGCCGAAGTAGATCAGGTTCAGCTCGGGGTCGTAGGTGCCGCCGAGCCAGGTGGCGCCGCCACCGAACTTCCACATGTCGCCCGGCCAGGTCTCGTTGGTCTTGCCGGTCATGGTCGAGGGCTTGCCGTTGAGCTCGCCCATGTGGCCCTCGATGACGGGGCGCTTCCAGACGATCTCGCCCGTCTCGGCGTCGCGCGCCTCGACGCGGCCGACCACGCCGAACTCGCCGCCCGACACGCCGGTGATGATCTTGCCCTTCACGATCATCGGCGCGGCGGTGTAGCTGTAGCCGGCCTTGAAGTCGTCGATGTCCTTGCGCCACACGACCTTGCCGGTCTTGGCGTCGAGCGCGACGAGCTTGGCGTCGAGCGTACCGAAATAGACCTTGTCCTTGTAGAGCGCCGCGCCGCGATTCACCACGTCGCAGCAGGGCAGGATGCCCTCGGGCAGACGCGCGTTGTACTCCCAGAGCTTCTCGCCGGTGCGCGAATCGAGCGCGTAGATGCGCGAGTACGAGCCGGTGACGTAGATTACGCCGTCCTTGACCAGCGCCTGGCTCTCCTGCCCGCGCTGCTTCTCGCCGCCGAAGGAGAAGGAGTAGGCCGGGACCAACCCCTGGATCGTCTCCTTGTTGATGGCCTTCAGGGGGCTGTAGCGCTGGCCCTGCGGCCCAAGGCCGTAGGTGACGACGTCGTCGGTGGTCTTGGCGTCGTCGAGAATCGCCTGCTCGCTCACGCCGCCCGGGCTAGCTGCCTTCTCGGGCGCGCCGAAGGCCGAACTCGCGCCGAGCATCAGCGCCGCGGCACCCGCCGCCGACAGGAACCGGTTCCGCACCGTCATGGGTCTTCCTCCTCGATCGTCCCGGGACGGCCGGCACGCGTCTCTCGCGCGTTCGTCTGGCGGCTTGCCCCTCGATCAAAGACTAGGACAGGCTTCGGCCCGGAAGTTATTGGCCATAAGTCGAAGATAAGAACCGGGGGTCGCGGTGGGGGCGGCGGCAGGGCCGCACCCGGTCCCTCGGGGCGCGCTTGCCCGTCGGGGCCGGGCCCGTCAGAAGGGACCTCCCCGAGACGTGTGCCGAGGAGCATGAGGACGTGGCGGACTTCTCCGAACTCGTCGCCCAGGCGGTCAAACCGACCATGACCCGCGCCGAGCGCGAGGCGGTCTACACCGTGGTGCGTCAGGCGGTGCAGCGCCTTCAGGAGCGCGAGGCGCTCTCGCCGGCGGACGCGCGCTTCGCCCTGCAGAACCACCTCGTCGAGGAGACGATCCGCGACGTCGAGGGCGAGATCGCCCGCACCGCGGCCCTGCGCAAGCTCGACGAGGCGCTCGCCGCGCAGAACAAGGCCTACAACGAGCGGCGCTGAGCGATCCCCCTCAGCCGTAGGCCGCCAGCGCCCGCACGCCGCCGGGCTCGGCCACCTCCAGCCCCGCCTCGACATACTCGTTGAGCTTGTTGCGCAGCGTCCGGATCGAGATGCCGAGGATCTTGGCCGCGTGGGTACGGTTGCCGAGGCAGTGGTCGAGGGTGTCGAGGATGAGGTCGCGCTCGACCTCGGCCACGGTGCGGCCTACGAGGCCGCGGGTGGCGGCCTCCGCCGCCTGCGCGGCCTGCGCCGCCCGGGTGGCCGGACCGTCCGCCGGACCGATCGTGTCGCCCTCGGGCGTCAGGATCGCCTCGGGGCCGATCTCCGCGCCGCTCGCCAGGAGAACCGCCCGGTGCAGGGTGTTCTCCAGTTCCCGCACGTTGCCGCGCCAGGGATTGCGGGTGACGAGGGTGCGGGCCTCGCCCGAGAGCGGGCGCGGGGGCAGGCCGTTCACGGCCGCGTACTTCTTGGCGAAATGGGCGGCGAGTTCGAGGATGTCGGCCGGGCGCTCGCGGAGCGCCGGCAGGCGCAGGTGCACCACGTTCAGGCGGTAGAACAGATCCTCCCGGAAGGTGCCCTTGCGGACCTCCTCGGCGAGGTTGCGGTTCGAGGTGGCGAGCACCCGGATATCAACCTTGACCGGCGCCGTGCCGCCGACCCGGTCGATCACACGCTCCTGCAGCGCCCGCAGGAGCTTCGACTGCAGGCGGACATCCATCTCGGAGATCTCGTCGAGGAGCAGCGTGCCGCCGTTCGCCTCCTCGAAGCGGCCGATGCGCCGCGCCACCGCGCCCGTGAAGGCGCCCTTCTCGTGCCCGAACAGCTCGGATTCGAGCAGCGCCTCGGGAATCGCCGCGCAATTGACCGAGACGAAGGGCTTCTGGGCGCGGTGGGATTTCTGGTGGACGTGCCGGGCCAGCACCTCCTTGCCGGTGCCGCTCTCACCGGTGATCAGCACGGAAGCCTCGGAGCGGGCGACCTGATCGGCGAGGCGCACCACGCGCTCCATCGCCGGGTCGCGCCAGACGAAGGCGCGGCTGTCGGCGGTGACCGCCTCCAGCACGGCCGCGATCAGCTCCGGATCGGGGGGAAGCGGGATGTACTCCTTGGCACCCGCCTGGATGGCCGCGACGGCCGCGCGCGCGTCCGCGGCGACGCCGCAGGCGATCACCGGCGTGCGGATGCGCTCGGCCTCCAGCGCACCGACGAGGGCGCGGATGTCGAGCCCGACATCGATCATGATGAGGTCCGCACCCCGCGCCCGCAGCACGGTCAGCCCCTGCGGGACGCCGTCGGCCTGCGTCACGGCGGCGCCGCGCTGCATGGCGATCTTCGAGGCGGTGACGAGCTCGCCGTTGAGCCGTCCGATCATCAGGAGCCGCATCGGGCACCTCCCATCCTGCCGCCGCCCGGCCGCTCGGCCGGGCGGACATCCCAAAGGAATCAGTGCTCGCTCTTCACGATCTCGGTCATCGTCACGCCGAGGCGCTCCTCGACCAGCACGACCTCGCCGCGGGCGACGAGGCGGTTGTTGACGAAGATGTCGATCGCCTCGCCGACCTTGCGGTCGAGCTCCAGCACGGTACCGGGCCCCAGCCGCAGCAGGTCGCCGATCGGCATGCGCGAGTTGCCGAGCACGGCAGAGACCATCACGGGCACGTCGAAGAGCTGTTCGAGGTCGGCGGCGTTCTTGGGGCTCGTCGGCGCCTCGCGTATCGAGTCGTCGTCGAGGCCGGAATCGTGCTCACCGAGCTGGGGCAGGCTGAAATCGTCGGACATCACGGGCTCGGGGGTTCGGGCAGGGGATCGGACAAGAGTTCGGGCAGCCCGAGGCCGAGGGCCTGGGTTATCGCGGCCTCGATGCGGGCGCGCTCGCGCACGATGCCGCCGTCGGCCCACTCGATGCGGGCGTCTCCCCGCTCGAGATCGGGTTCGCCCAGCACCACCAGCCGCCCCTCGAAGCCGCGCTCGCGCGCGAGACGCCGCAGCAGGGCCTCGGCCTCCTCGACGAGACTGTCGTGGACTCGCACCGCGAGGTGGGGCACGCCGCGCAGGTGCTGCAGCGCGCTGCGGGCCGCCTCGCCGATCACCGCGAGCGGCTGGGCGTCGAGCGCCTCGCCGGCGACGCGCCGGGCCAGCAGCACCGCCACCTCGATGGCCTGGGCCTCGCGCTCGACCTCGCGCGCGTCGGCCTGGGCCATCAGCCCGGCGACCGATAGGGCGAGCCGGTTCATCGCGTCGGCCAGCCGCGCCTGGAGCTGAGCATGGGCTTCGGCGCGCCCCTCGGCGCGGCCAGCTTCGAGTCCGCGAACCAGTGCCTCGGCGGCGGCGTGCTCGGCGGCGGCGGCCACAGAGACCGCCTCGCGCGCCGCCGCCTCGGCCGCGAGGTCGGGCTTGGGCTTGCGGAAATCGGTGTCGAACAGGAAGGGCCGGGCGTTCAATAGACCAGCTCCTCCTCGGCGTTGCCCTTGGCGATCATGATCTCGCCCTTCTCGGCCAGTTCCTTGGCGATCTCGGTCATCTTACCCTGCGCCTCATCGACCTCCTTGAGGCGGATGGGCCCGAGCGAGGTCATCTCGTCGTCGAGGTTCTTGGCCGCGCGGGTCGACATCTGGCTCATGAAGAAGGCGCGCACCCGCTCGTTGGCGCCCTTGAGAGCCCGGCAGAGCGTATCGCTGTCGACCTTGCGCATCAGGGTCTGCACGCTTCCGGGATCGAGCTTCAGCAGGTCCTCGAAGGTGAACATCAGCTCGCGGATGCGCTTGGCCGAGCCGCGGTTGGCCTGGTCGAGGGCGGCGAGGAAGCGCCCTTCCGTCTGCCGATCGAACGCGTTGAACACGTCGGCCATCATCTCGTGCGCGTCGCGGCGCGCGGTCTGGGCGATGGTCGAGACGAACTCGACGCGCAGCGTCTCCTCGATGTGGCGGAGCGCCTCCTTCTGCACCGTCTCCATCCGGAGCATGCGGTTGAGCACGTCGATGGCGAACTCCTCCGGCAGGATGGTGAGCACCTTGGCGGCGTAGTCCGAGCGCACCTTGGAGAGCACGACGGCGACCGTCTGCGGGTACTCGTTGCGCAGGAAAGAGGCGAGGATCTCAGGGTCGACCTGGGCGATCGAGGCCCAGACGCGCTTGCCCGACGCGCCCTTGATCTCGGCCATGATCGCCGAGACCTGATCGCTCGGGAAGATCTTCAGGAGCAGCGCCTCGGTGCGCTCGAAGTTCGAGGAGATGCCGCCGCTGTTCGACAGGCGGGAGACGAAATCGATGATCAGCTTCTCGACGACCTCTGACTCGAGCGAGCCGAGCTGCACCATCGCGTGGCTGACCTTCTTGACCTCATCCTCCTCCAGGCGCTGCCAGATCGGCGCCCCCTCGGTCTCGCCGAGCAGCAGCAGCATCGCGGCCGCGCGCTGGACGCCCGGCATGGTGGAGAAGGCGTCTCCGCCACCGCCGCCCGCCGCCGCCAGCAGAGGCCCGCCGAGTCCCGCTCCTGCGCCCGCTCCCGCCGCCATCGTCCGCCCGCTCCCTCAAGCTCTCTCGATCAGGTCTCGATCAAGTCTCATGGATCCAGTTGCGCAGCACCTCGGCGGTCTCGCTCGGACTCTGCCGGACCATGTCGACCACCCGCTGCACAGTCTCGGCCTGGATCTGGCCGTTGATCTTGGCGAACTCCATCAGCTGCGCCGCCGGGCTGTCCGCCGCGAGGGCGAGCGTGCCGCCGGCCGCGACCGCCGCCGCGGCGGCCGCCGCCTCTGGGCCGGCGAGCGCCGCCGCCTCGGGCGGCTCGTCACCGGCAAGCACCCGGCGCAGAAGCGGGCGCACGACCGCGAGCAGCACCACCATCGTGAGCAGCGCCAGCACACCGAGCTCGGCGAGGCGCATGACATCCTCCTTGGTGGGCGCGAGCAGAGACTGGATCAGGCCGGGCTCGGCGAAGTCCGGCAGGGCGGGCCCCTCGGCAAAGCGCAGGTTGACCACCTCGATCTGGTCGCCGCGCGCCTTGTCGAAGCCGATCGCGCTGCGCACCAGCGCGGTGATGCGCTCGATCTCCGCGGGCGCGCGGGCCGCGTAGACGGGCTTGCCGTCGGGCCCGGGTGCGTAGGCACCGTCGACCGCCACAGCGACCGAGAGGCGCTTGATCCGCCCGCCCTCGACGATCTCGGTCTTGGTGACGCGGGAGATCTCGTAGTTCGTGGTCTCCTCGTTCTTGTTCGTGGAGTCCTTCTGGGCCGGCGGCCTGTCCTGCTGGGTGGCGCCCGGCAGCTCGTTGCCGACCGTGACCTGCCCGTCCGGGTTCCCCGTGAGCGAGGATTCCGTGCGGGTCTGGCTGGAGCGCACCACGCGGCTCTCCGGATCGAACGTCTCCGAGCGGCTCTCGATGCGGTTGGTGTCGAGCTGCGCCGAGACCTGCACGCGCGCCCGGTCCGGGCCGACGATGCCCGCCACGATCTCCTCGATCTGGCGGCGCAGGCGCCGCTCCAGCGCGACCTGACGCTCCTCGTAGCCCGCGCCGGGATCGGCGTCCGTGCCGCGCGCCCCGTCGGCGAGCAAACGCCCGCGCTCGTCCACGATCGAGACCCGCTCGGGCTTCAGCCCCTCGACCGCGGAGGCCGCGAGGTGGCGCACCGCGCGGACCTGACCGGGATCGAGGTCGCCCATCAGCTTCAGCACGATCGCCGCCGACGGCGCCTCGCGGTCGCGCTCGAACAGGCGCCGCTCCGGCAGGACGAGGTGGACGCGCGCCGCCTGGACACGGCCGATCGAGCGGATCGAGCGGGCGAGCTCGCCCTCCAGCGCCCGCAGGTGGTTCACGTTCTGAACGAAGTTGGTGGACGAGAAGGCGTCGCCCTTGTCGAAGATCTCGTAGCCGACGCCGGGCTGGGCCGGCAGGCCCTTGCCGGCGAGGTCCATGCGCAGGCGCGCGAGGTCGGCGCGCGGCGCCATGATGGTCTGGCCGGCATCGCCCTTGGTCTCATAGCGGATGCCGCGGGTGTCGAGATCGCGCACCACCGCGGCCGAATCCTGCATCGAGAGGTCGGCGAAGAGCACGCCCATGTCGGGGCGCGAGACCCGCATGATGATGAAGGCGAAGAAGCCGATCAGCGTCAGCGTCACCGCGCCCATGGCGGCGAGCCGGGCCGGTCCGAGCTTCTGGATCAGTTCGAGGACCGGCTTCACGACCGCGACGCACCCGCAGAGAACCACCCGTGGCGCGCCCGATCGCCGGGCCGCCCGGCAAGATTTGCCGGGTTCGTGGTTAGCAGGTGGTTAATGGCGCCGCATTCGCCCGGAACGCACGAAGCCGCGCCCCTCCCGGGAACGCGGCTTCGGTGGATGGGCCGGCCCGTTGGGGCAGGCGGCCGGTCAGCGTCCGTTCAGTGCCGATAGTGCTGGATGCGCGTCGTGCGCAGGCCGGCGAGCCCGTGCTGGTCGATGGAGAACTGCCAGCTCAGGAATTCCTCGGTGGTGAGTGTGTAGCGCTTGCACGCTTCCTCCAGGCTGAGAAGCCCGCCGCGCACCGCCGCGACGACCTCGGCCTTGCGTCGGATCACCCAGCGGCGGGTCGAGGGCGGGGGGAGATCGGCGATGGTCAGGGGGCTGCCATCGGGCCCGATCACATACTTGACCCTCGGGCGGTTCGGTTCGGTCATGATACGCTCTACAACTCGACTGACCTTGTCGAGGCTGAAGCTACTTGCGCCCGCTTAAGAGATGTTGAAGCGGGCCGTTCGGATTTGATTCGCCTGGGAAGAGAAGCGCCTTACAGCGGGCAAATCGGTGCTAGCCCGTTGGGGGTGCGCGCTTTCCGGCGTCGGCGGTTTAGCTGGACGTTGTGGACAACCCGACGCCCTTCACGCTCGACAGAGGCACGCGGGCGGTTCCGACGATGAGGACCGGCTCGCTGCCGGAGAGATCGACCTTGCTGACCTTGCCGCTCACGCCGGTCTCCACCGTCACCGTCGCGCCGGTCGCGTCCTGGCCCACGACCTTGATCGTGTAGGTGCCGGCCGGCTGCGAGATCCCGGCCGCGTTCTTGCCGTTCCAAGTGAAGGTCTGCGGTCCCGCATTCAGCGAGAGGTCCTGCTGGCCCACCGTGTTGCCCTTGGCGTCGAGGATCGTGACCTTCGCCCGCGGCGCGGCGCGGGCGGCGTCGAGGGTCCAGGTGGCCGCCCCGTCCTTCAGGTCGGCGGTGATGCCGGTCGACTCGATGGTCTGGCCGACATAGCTCGTGGCCGAGGCGGTGCTCGCCGCCTTGCTGCTCGCCAGGATGCTATCGAGCCGATCGTTGGCCTTCAATTGCTGCTCGACGCCCGCGAACTGCACCAGCTGCTGCGTGAACTGGTTGGTGTCCATCGGGTCGAGCGGGTTCTGATTCTTGAGCTGGGTGGTCAGCAGCGTCAGGAACTGGGTGAAGTTGCCGGCGATCTCCTGCGCGCTCGTGCCCGAGCCGGTCTTAGAGGTCGTGGCCGCGGCGCTGGCGGCGCCTGTGATGCCCGATGCCATTCTGGTGTCTCCTGCCGGTATCCTGCGGCGCCCGAAGGCGTGGTCCGCGGAAGAGAGAGTTCGTTGTTTCTCAGAGCCTTAAGATCGGATCAGCGCGCGGTGTCTCAGCGCCCACCACGCCTCAGTGCGGCCTCTGGCGGAACATGCGAGAACGCGCGCAAGCCTTTGACACCTCGCGATGATCCGGCGATCGGCGGCCCGCATCGCGCTAGATCCGGATGTCGAGGCCGCCGAGGCCGCGGAGCATCCGCAGCGGCGCCTCGGCAACGCGCTCCGCCTCGGGCACCCAGGGACCCCGCGGGGCGCGTCCGTCTTGCCCAGCCCCCTGATCGCCTGCCCGGTCGCCTGACTGCCCGTCGCCGCGCAGCGACAGGTTGATGCCGCCCTCCTGCGCGTCGAGGCCGGCCTGGGACAGCGCCTGTTGCAGGCTGTTGGCGTCGCGCTGCAGCATCGCCAGGGTCTCGACCCGCTCGACCACCATGTGGGTCATCACGGTGCCGCGCTCCTTGTCGATCTCCAGCTTCACGTCGATGCGCCCGAGTTCCAGAGGATCGAGCCGGATCTCGAACTGGCTCGACCCGGACAGCGCCCGCAGCCCGATCGTCATCGGCACCTGACTGATCTGCACCGGCGGCGTGGCGGGCGTCGCCGCGGGCGCGGCAGCGCTGCCGGCCGCATGCGCCGCTCCATGCGCCGCGCCCGCCTGACCGAGCCCCGCAGCGGCAGCCTGGGCGCCGGCCTGGCCGGCCGTCTGCCCGGCCGCCGCGGAGCCCGCCTCCGCCACCGGGACGGCCAGGGCCGCCAGGAGATCCGGCTTGGCCGCGCTCTCGCCGGCACCGGAACCGGCTCTCCCCGTCTCCTTGGCGTTCCCAGTCTCGTTGGCGGTCCCGGTCTCCTTGACGGTGCCGGCCTTCGCACCCTGCACACCGGCGACCGTCGCGGCCAGGGACTCGGAGGCGCCCGCCGCCGCGCCGCCGGGAACCTGCGGGAACGGGGCCTCCGGCCCCTGGCCCGGAACCGGCGCCCCTGCCGAAGCCGAGCCCGATCCGCCGGCCTCGATCGCGCCGGCGCCCGCGCCCGGCGCGCCCGGAGTCGGGAGTTGAAGCGGAGCCGGGGCCGCCGCGAGCAGC